>ONJE01000407.1 GCA_900318045.1 uncultured Eubacteriales bacterium | reverse complement strand
TTCACACCGTCCGAGGCCGCCTGCGTGGCGGTGGTTTACGCCATCATCGTATCCAAGCTGATCTATCGAGACCTGACGTGGAAGGAACTGTTCAGGATCATGGCGGGTTCCGGGCGTACCAGCGCGGTCATCATGATCATCATCGCCTGCTCTGGTCCCTTCGGCTGGGCGCTGGCAAATTGGCGCATTCCCGAGGCGATCTCAGCCGCCGTGCTGGGGGTGTCGTCCAACAAGTACGTCATCATGGGGCTGATTTCCGTCATCATACTGACGCCGGTGTTCCTGCCGCTGGTGCGGCTGTTGGGCGTCAGCGACCTTCACTTCGGCATATTGTTCGTGGTGGGCATTGCCATTGGAATGATCACGCCGCCCGTGGCCATCAACCTGTTTGTCGCTTCGGGCATCACCGGCTTGCCCATCGAGCGGATCTCCAAGTCTGTGGTGCCGTACCTGATCGGTTTGGTGGCGGTATTTCTGGCCATCGTTTTTGTGCCGCTGTTGGTGCCGGGACTGCTCTGAATACAATAGGAGGATACTATTATGCAATCTGATTTCATCAAACAGGGCGTGGAGCGCGCGCCAAACCGCAGTCTGCTATATGCGCTGGGTTTGACGAAGGAGGAGATCTCCCGCCCGATTATCGGCGTGGTTTCAAGCTACAACGAGATCGTCCCCGGACACATGAACATCGACAAGATTGCCGACGCGGTGAAGGCTGGCGTTCGCGCCGCGGGTGGAACTCCCGTTGAGTTTCCTGCCATCGCTGTGTGCGACGGCATTGCCATGGGTCACATCGGGATGAAGTATTCCCTGGTCACCCGGGACCTGATCGCCGATTCGACCGAGGCTATGGCCATCGCCCACCAGTTCGACGGGCTGGTGATGATTCCCAATTGCGACAAGAACGTGCCCGGCCTGCTGATGGCGGCGGCACGGGTGAATGTGCCCACCATATTTGTCTCAGGAGGCCCCATGCTGGCGGGCCATTTAAAGGACGGCCGGCGCACCTGCCTTTCCCACATGTTTGAGGCCGTGGGCGCTTATCACGCGGGAACGATGGACGAAATGGATGTGCAGGACTACGAGGAGAATGCCTGCCCCTCCTGCGGCTCCTGCTCCGGCATGTACACGGCCAATTCCATGAACTGCCTGACCGAGGCCATCGGCATGGCCCTGCCGGGCAACGGCACGATCCCTGCACCGTTGTCCGCTCGCATCCGCTTGGCCAAGAAGACAGGTATGCAGGTGATGGAGCTGGTGAAGAGAAATTTGCGCCCACGCGACATCATGACCGCCGCGGCCTTTCATAATGCCGAGACCGTGGACATGGCTCTGGGCTGCTCCACCAATACCATGCTGCACCTGCCCGCCATCGCTCACGAAGCAGGTGTGGCAATCGACCTGGATGCCGCCAATGAAATCTCCGCCCACACCCCGAACCTGTGCCACCTGGCCCCGGCGGGGGACACCTTCATGGAAGACTTGGACCGTGCGGGCGGCGTGTATGCCGTGATGAAGGAGCTGACGAAGAAGAACCTGCTGGATCTGAGCGTCATGACGTGCACCGGAAAAATAATGGCCGAAAATCTGGAGGAAGTTCAAAACCTCGACCCGGAGATCATCCGGCCCATCCAGCGCCCCTATTCTGAAAACGGTGGCATCGCCGTGCTCAAGGGAAATCTGGCCGAGGACGGATGCGTGGTGAAGCAAAGCGCCGTTGCCCATGAAATGATGACCCATGAGGGTCCTGCGCGGGTATTCGACAGCGAGGATGAGGCCATTGCCGCCATCTATGGAAAACAGATCAATCCAGGCGACGTGGTGGTGATTCGCTATGAAGGCCCCAAGGGCGGCCCCGGAATGCGGGAAATGTTGAATCCCACCAGCGCCATTGTGGGCATGGGCTTGGGCTCCAGCGTAGCGCTGATCACCGATGGGCGCTTCTCTGGTGCGACACGCGGTGCAGCCATCGGACATGTCAGCCCAGAGGCTGCCGCTGGTGGAACCATTGCTCTGGTTGAGGAAGGTGACCAGATTTCCATAGACATTCCGAACTGCTCGATTGAACTGAAGGTTTCTGAGGCAGAACTGGCAAAGAGACGCATGACTTGGGTGTGCCCAGAACCCAAAGTCAAGACCGGTTACCTGGTCCGGTACGCCAAGCTGGTTTCCAGCGCGGACAAGGGAGCGATTCTACAATAAGCAGGTTAGATTGCGATGCTGCTATGTCCGGCATCATTCTTTCCCGATCCTCTTCTTGACCACACCTTCCAGGTCCACAGTGGCCTTTTTCAGCATCTCCTTCCTGATGTGGATGCTGGTGTAGGCGGTGGCTTACTCGTAGCTAACTTGCTCAGAGGGGGAGGACAACCTAACACTGAGATGACTGATGAAGAATTAA
>ONJE01000384.1 GCA_900318045.1 uncultured Eubacteriales bacterium | reverse complement strand
AGCGCGGCACGGCCGTCGCGATATGCACGTCTGACACCACCGCAATATAGCTTTCCGGCGGCTCCGGCAACGGCTTGCCCGCCGCCATGCGACAAAGGCCGATCCGGGGAATCGGCGCATGCTTGAATCCTTCCACCAGTATGACGTCCTCATCCTCCAGCGCGTCAAGCGCTTCCCACAGGCTTTCCTCCGGCGCTCTCGCCTCTGGACCGATCAGCACCACCCGGTCGGCACCGGCCATGCGAAAGCGCCCCGAATCCTTGCCGTCTTCGGAGGGTGCGATGCCGTGTACGTCATGCTTCACCACCGCCACGCGCAATCCGCGAGCCTTCATGTCGCGAATGATCTTCTCCAGAAGCGTCGTCTTGCCCGTGCCGGACCAGGCCGAGAAACCGAATACGCTGCCCACGCTCATCCTCCGATCCGGTTCATGCTCCGGTTTGCGCCGCTCCGCTGCGTGTAGGACAGCTCTTCGTGCCGCTCCGGCTTGGCAGCGCAGGCCGCGAGGAACTGCCGTCGCATGCCCTCGTAATCCAGGCCCTTGACAGGGAATTCCAGCGCTGAATGCAGGCAGGGCTTCACCCTCCCGTCCGCCAGCAACCGCAGGCGGTTACAGCTTGCGCAAAAATGGGCGCTCAGCGGCGATATCAGACCGATACTGCCCTGCGCATCCGGCAGGCGATACATGCGCGCCACGCCGTCGCTTCTTCCCACCGACACGAGCTCCGGAAGCGCCTGGAGCACCCGACTGCATGGAATAAAGGCTTCCGGGCCGAACGCCGCCTTGTCGGTCATCGGCATCAACTCGATAAACCTTACGTCCACCGGCCAACGCAGGGATAGCTCCGCCAACGGGCGAATCTCATCGTCGTTCCACCCGCCAATCAGCACGGCGTTCAGCTTCGTGTGCTCAAAGCCCGCGTCCAGCGCCGCCTCGATGCCCTTCAACGCCATGTCCAGCGCACCCACGCGGGTCATCCAGGCATACTTCCTCTCATCCAGCGTGTCCAGGCTGATGTTCAGCCTGGATACCCCTGCCTGCTTCAGCGGCTTCGCCAGCCCGGGTAGCAGTATGCCGTTGGTCGTCAGGCAGATCTCTTCGATGCCCGGGATCTGTGCGGCTCCGGCGCAGATGTCGAGAATATTCGGCTTCACCAGCGGTTCACCGCCCGTGACGCGCAGCTTGCGCACGCCCAGCTCTGCGGCAACGCGAAGGGCCAGGAGTGTTTCCTCCTGGCTCAGCATCTCATCGTGGCTGCGCTTGCAGATCCCCTCTGCCGGCATGCAGTAGCGACAACGGAGGTTGCAGAGCTCCGTGACGGACATGCGCAGATAGGTAATCTCGCGGCCAAAGCGATCCTTCATCTGTATCTCCCCGATGAAATCAATACCGTCCGAAGGAGCAGTTGGGAAAGTGACAGGTCTGGCATTGCTGGCAAAGGCCGCCGTCGCCCAGGCGTATGAGATCCGCCTTCGTGACGGCCTCCCCGGCGTAGATCGCGGGCAACAGCACGTCAAACAGCGTTGTTGGCATGGAGATCGCCGCTCCCGGCACCCCCAGCACCGGCAGGTCGCCCAGATAGGCCACCAGGGTCATGTTTCCCGGCTGGGACGGCGCGCCGTGGCTGACCACCCTGGCGCCCAGTCGCTGAACTGCCGTGGGGGTCACATCGTCCGGATCCACGGACATACCGCCTGTGAATATCAGGAAATCCGCGCCTCTGTCCAGAAAGGAACGGGCGGCATCCACGATCATATCCACGTCGTCGTCACACAGCGTCACGCCCAGAACCTCGCCCGGGTACGCTGCCAGCTTCCTGCGCACCACCGGCTCAAACCTGTCCTGTATGCGCCCGGTATACACCTCCGAGCCGGTGACGATCACACCCGCCCGGCGCGGGACGTAGGGCAGCACGCGCAGGAGCGGACGTTCCCTGCACAGCATCTCCGCTTGAATGATCTGTCGCTCCTGGGTCACGAGGGGTACGATGCGCATGCTGGCCAGACGCATGCCGGGCTTCACTGGGAAGTGATCCGGCAGTGTGGAGATGGTGATGTCCCCGATGCCGTTCAGCTGCCCGAGCAGTTGGACGTCCACGCGAAACATGCCCTCCGTATCCGACGTCAGAACCACCTTGCCCTCAGAGGGGCCCGTATAGTGCGCGCCCTCCACAGGAGCCATTGCTGCCATCCGCAGGGCACAGTCCTCCTCGTGAAGCTCCCCGGCGTTTTCCTCCCAGATGAACACCGTGCGCTTGCCCAGGTCCTTCAGCTTCTCCACATCCTCGGGCCGGATCACATGGCCCCGCCGGAAGGCCGCACCCTTGAAGCCCTCCCGCATGGCTGTGATGTCGTGGCAAAGCGCCATGCCCACGGCCTGATCAACCGGTACTTTTTTCATAGTAAAAAACCTTTCAGCTTTGTTTCCGGAGCCACCGGACCGGCGCCGGCGGGCACCACCGCCATGGCGTCACAGCCGATCATGCTGCTGATGACTACATTCCCCTGGTGTCCTGGCAGGCGCAGCGTCGCCCGGCCCTCCACGATCTCCAGCTTCCCACGCAACAGCCGTGGGTACCGGTTCTTCTTGCGGAAGCCTTCACAAAGCGTCACATCGAT
>ONJE01000405.1 GCA_900318045.1 uncultured Eubacteriales bacterium | reverse complement strand
CTGGCCACTCAAATTCTGATTTGTCGCGCGGCGACAAATCAGAATTATCCCCCCCCCGACACGAAAAGACACACTCGCGGTGATAATATTATTTATATCAGGATGCGAGGTGTTTTTATGGCTAAGGTATACATCAAGCTGTTTTACGATTTCATCGAAATGACAGAACCGTTGACCCATGAGGAGCGCGGCCGCCTGGTACTGGCGATGCTGGAATACGCCCAGAACAAACAGGTCCCTGACGACGCGCTCACCGGCAATGAGCGCGTTTTGTTTCCCCTGTTTCGCCGCATGGTTGATTGGGAGCTGGATTCCTATGCCAAACTCTGCGATCAAAACAGCCGCAACGGCAAGAAGGGCGGTCGCCCGAAGAAACCCGGCATAACCCAACATAACCCATCGGTTTTTCCGGAAACCGAAAAAAGCCAAGAACAAGAACAGGATCAAGAACAAGAACAGGAACAAGAAAAAGAACCGGGGAGAGGGTGCGCCGAAGCGCCCCACGCCCCAGCCCTGGACGAGGTTCTGGATTATTGTCGGGAGAACGGGTTGTCTGTAAACGGCGAGACCTTCTGGAACTTCTACCAGGCCGTCGGCTGGCAGGTGGGCAGCCGCCCCATCCGGGACTGGCGCGCCCAGCTTCGGGTGTGGGCGTCCCGGGAATCCCAGGGGACAAGCCCTGCCAGGGAGGCGGCCTCCGCCCTGGGGGCAGCCTCTGCCAGGGGGGCGGCCTCTGCCAGGAACAACCCGTCCAGGGCCGCGCCCTTCCCACCCAAGGCCAGCGCCGCCAACCCCGCGCTGAACTACGCCCAGCGGAGCTACAGCGACGACGACAGCTTCTTCATCGACCTCGACGCCTATGCCGCACGCACCCAAACCTGATCTGTCTGATTAGCCGGGATGTTGGCAGAATCGCCAGGGGTAGATCAAAGGGAACAGTCAACAGGGAACAGGGAACAGGAATGGCGGCTGCCGCGTGGATTATGAAATCGTACATGCTGCAGGGGCGGCACCCTTTTCGAATAAATGTCATTGTGGTGCCAGTATCAGCGCTACAGGTTTTTCAGGGATTTCGCATCTCATTTTATCGTGGGAACGTTTCCTTTGTCCTGGTTGTATCGCTTCGCGCGCGGCTTTTCCTGTTCCCTGTTCCCTGTTCCCTGTTCCCTCGTCTTCCCGATAAATCAGAATTTGTATGCGACTGAACAGTGCCTTGCGCACTATCCCTTACCCCCTCAGCTCGGCCCCGAACTGGGTCTGCAGCGCCTTGAGCACCTTCTCCATGGCGGCGTTGATCTCGTCGTCGGTGAGGGTCCTGTCCGGCGCGCGAAGGGTGATGGCGTAGGCGACGGACTTCCGCGCCGTGCCCAGCTTCTCGCCGCGGTAGATGTCGAACAGCCTGGCGTCCTCCAGCAGCTTGCCGGCGGCGGCGCAGATGGCGTCCAGCATCGCGCCCGCGCCCACGGCCTCGTCCACCACCACGGCGATGTCGCGGCTGACGGCGGGGAACTTGGGCAGGGGCTTGATGCCGTAGAAGTCCTTCTCCAGCGGCATCAGCGCGTCCAGGTCCACCTCGGCCACGTACACCCGGCCCTTGATGTCAAACGCCTCGGCCACGTCGGGGTGAATCTCGCCCAGGGCGGCCAGCCAGGTATTCCCCGCGGCCATGACGGCCTTCCGGCCGGGATGGTAGTAGTCGTCCCCGCCCGCGGCGATGCTCGCCTTCACGCCGAACTTCGCCAGCAGCCAGGTCACGATGTTCTTGACGGTATAGAAGTCCACGCCTTCGCCGTAGGCGGCGATGCACAGCGCGGCTTTCTCGGTGGGCAGCTCCCCGACCTTTTCGGCGGGCAGGAACACCTTGGAAAGCTCGAACAGCATCCCGCCGGGGATGTTGCGGTTCAGGTTCGCGGCCACGGTGTTGAGCATGCTGGGCACCAGCGTGGTACGCATGACGGACGTGTCCTCGCCCAGCGGGTTGCGCAGCTTCACCACATTGCGCCGGGAATCCTTTTCGGAAAGTCCCAGCTTGTCCAGCCAGCGCGGGCTGATGAAGGAGTAGTTCAGTATCTCGTACAGGCCCATGCCCACCAGCGCGTCCTTGACCCGGTTGTTGAACACGGTTTTGGCGTCCATGCGGCCCGCCATGGTGGTAGCGTTCATCAGCGTGGAGGGGATGTGGTCGTAGCCGTACATCCGCAGGATCTCCTCGGACACGTCGGCCTCGCCCTCCATGTCCTGGCGGAAGGCGGGCACCACGCAGTGCAGCGAATCCCCGGCCACGGTGGCGTCGATGTACGCTGACGCTGGCCTCGATCTCCACGGGCTCGGCGGGGTTCGGGTAGTTGTCGAAGCAGCCCGGGACGACCCTGCCGCACTCCAGCATGTTCACCAGCATGCACGCCCGCTCCAGCGCCTCCATGGCCGTGGCGGGGCAGACGCCCTTCTCGAACCGGCCCGAGGACTCGGTGCGGATGCCCAGCTTGCGGGCGGTGACGCGGTTGTTGGCCCGCTCGAAGGCGGCGCACTCGAACAGCACGGAGGCGGTGTCGTCCACGATCTCGCTCTCCTCGCCGCCCATGATGCCCGCAAGGCCGGTGGCGTTCTCCCTGTCGGCGATGACCAGCATCGTCTCGTCCAGCTGGTGGGTCTTGCCGTCCAGCGTGGTCAGCGTCTCGCCGGGGTTCGCCCTGCGCACGACGATGGTCTGGTCCTTCACCTTGGAAAGGTCGAAGGCGTGCATCGGGTGGCCGGTCTCCAGCATCACGAAGTTGGTGATGTCCACGATGTTGTTGATGGGCCGTATGCCCGCGCCGTACAGGTATTCCCGCATCCACTTGGGGCTGGGGCCGATCTTCACGTCGGTGACGATCCGCGCGCAGTAGCGGGGGCAAAGGGCCTCGTCCCGCACCTCGACCTTCGCGTAGTCGGCAAACGTCCCCTCGCCGGTCTCCTCGACGGCGATCTCGGGCATCACGAAGTGCTCCTCCAGCACCGCGCTGGATTCCCGGGCCAGCCCCCACACGCTCAGGCAGTCGGGCCGGTTGGCCAGTATCTCAAAGTCGATGATGTCGTCGCCGAGGCCGAAGACTTCCTTCACGTCGGTGCCGGGGGCCACGTCCTCGGTGATTTCGATGATCCCGGCGTCGCCGATGTGCGGGTACAGCCCCGCGGGCACGTCCAGCTCTGGGCCGGAGCACAGCATGCCCATGGACACCTCGCCGCGCATCTTGCCCTTCTTGATCTTCACACCACCGGGCAAATGCGCGCCGTCCAGCGCCACCGCCACGTTCATATCCGCATGGACGTTCGGCGCGCCGCAGACGATCTGCAGCGGCTCCCCGTCGCCCACGTCCACCATGCAGATGTGCAGGTGGTCGGAATTGGGGTGGTCCACGCAGGACAGCACGCGCCCCACGACCACCTTGTCAAACTGGGCGCCGGTCTGCTCCACGCCCTCCACCGCCGTGCCGGTCATCACCATCCGCGAAGCGTATTCCTCCGCGGGCATATTTATGTCAACATACTCCCTGAGCCACTTCATGGGCACTTTCATAAGCTATATCCTCCGTTTCTGGTTGAGGAAAGTATTTATATATTTGAATCAGGGTAACTATTCAGTCCGGTAACTTCTGATTTGTCGGGGAGACGAGGGAACAGGGAACAGGAATGGCGGCTGCCACATCCAAAAGCCTTCCCCAGCGACCAAAGGGAGCGATTCAGGGGAAGGTGGGCCGACCGCAAGGGCGGGTCGGAAGAGGTCGTTTTCCCTGCGGTATAGCTGGTTTGCGTGCTCTCTCCCGGAAGAACGACCTCTTCCGTCTTTCCCGGAACAATGCAAGCATTTTCCGGGAAATCCACCTTCCCCTGAACCGGCAGCTCCGCTGCCTGGGGAAGGCTTT
>ONJE01000427.1 GCA_900318045.1 uncultured Eubacteriales bacterium | reverse complement strand
CTCCTTGTCTTAGCGCTTTCCAAAAGCCTCCCTCTCAGAGGGAGGTGGCCCCGTAGGGGCCGGAAGGAGTCCGTCACCCCATATCCTGACTAACACCATTTTGATTTGTCGGGGGGGGGAAGGCGATGTCTAATCCCTAATCCCTAATCCTTGAGCCTCAGCCCGACAAATCTGAAGTTCCCATTTTCCGCGTTAAATGTATATTTCCCGGGAATTGTTTACCTGCGCATGCTGTATGGGTATGCGTTAAAGTGGTATAATTAATATAAGAAGAAAATATTTTTACGGGGCCGGTTTTCCGGCGATGGGAGAGGCCAGAATATGCAAAGAGACAATCACTATGACGAGAGCCAGATACAGGTGCTTGAGGGGCTGGAGGCCGTGCGCCGCCGCCCGGGCATGTACATCGGCTCCACGGACGAGCGGGGCCTGCACCACCTGGTGTATGAGATCGTGGACAACGCCATCGACGAAGCGCTGGCGGGCTACTGCGACAACATCGAGGTCACGCTGAACCTGGACGGCTCGGTGACGGTGCAGGACAATGGCCGCGGCTTCCCGGTGGGCATCCATCCCAAGATGCACCGCCCGGCGGTGGAGGTGTGCCTGACGGTGCTGCACGCCGGCGGCAAGTTCGGCGGCGAGGGCTACAAGGTATCCGGCGGCCTGCACGGCGTGGGTGCGTCGGTGGTGAACGGCCTGTCCAGCCACCTGCTGGTGAACGTGTACCAGGACGGCAAGATCTACCAGCAGGAATACGAGCGGGGCAAGATCCTCTACGACCTGAAGGTCGTGGGCCAGACCGACCGCACCGGCACCACCATCCGCTTTTGGCCGGACGTGAAGACCGGCGAGGACCCGGAGCCCGGCATCTTTGAAACCGGCCACTTCGACTTCGACACGCTGAAGACCCGCTTCCGCGAGATGGCCTTCCTGAATGCCGGCATACGCATCGTGCTGACCGACGACCGGGGCGAGACCCCCGTCAGCCGGGAATTCCACTACGAGGGCGGCATCGTGTCCTTCGTCGAATACCTGAACCGCCACAAGACCCCGCTGTTCGCACCGCCGGTGTACATCTCCGGCGTGAAGAACGGCTCTACCGTCGAGGTGGCGCTCCAGTGGAACGACAGCTTCAACGAGAGCGTGTTCTCCTTCGCCAACAACATCCACACCCCCGAGGGCGGTACCCACCTGGCGGGTTTCCGCAACGCCCTGACGCGGGTCATCAATGACTACGCCCGGCGGACCAACATGCTCAAGGCGAACGACGCCAACCTGACCGGCGACGACGTGCGCGAGGGCCTGACCGCCATCGTGTCCGTCAAGCTGGTGGAGCCCCAGTTCGAGGGCCAGACCAAGACCAAGCTGGGCAACAGCGAAATTCGCCCGCTGGTGGATTCCATGGTTGCCGAGAAGCTGTCCCAGTACCTGGAGGAGAACCCCACCGCCGCGCGGGCCGTGCTGGACAAGTGCCTGTCCGCCGCCCGCGCCCGGGAAGCCGCCCGCAAGGCCCGCGACCTGACCCGCCGCAAGACCGCCCTGGAGAGCGCGGCGCTGCCCGGCAAGCTGGCGGACTGCTCCGAGCGCGATCCGGCCAAGTGCGAAATCTTCATTGTCGAGGGCGACAGCGCCGGCGGCAGTGCCAAGCAGGGCCGCGACCGGCACTTCCAGGCCATACTTCCCCTGCGGGGCAAGATACTGAACGTGGAAAAGACCCGCATCGACCGGGCCCTGTCCAACGCCGAGATCAAGGCCATGATCACCGCCTTCGGCGCGGGCTTCGGGGCCGAGTTCGACCCCGCCAAGCTGCGCTACCACCGCATCGTGTGCATGACCGATGCCGACGTGGACGGCAACCACATCCGCATACTGCTGCTCACGTTCTTCTACCGCTTCATGCCCAAGCTGATCGAGGACGGCTATGTCTACGCCGCCCAGCCTCCGCTGTACAAGGTCACCCGGGGCAAGCAGGAGCAGTACGTCTACTCCGACAGCCAGCTGCAGAAGCTGCTGGACGAGATGGGCCGCGACGCCAAGCCCGAGATCCAGCGCTACAAGGGACTGGGCGAGATGAGCTACCAGCAGCTGTGGGACACCACCATGAACCCCGAGACGCGAAGCATGTACCGCGTCGAAATGAAGGACGCCATCGCCGCCGACGAGCTGTTTACCCTGCTGATGGGCGACCAGGTGGAGCCGCGAAGGGAGTTCATCGAGCAAAACGCCAAGCTGGTGGCGGATCTGGATAT
>ONJE01000401.1 GCA_900318045.1 uncultured Eubacteriales bacterium | reverse complement strand
CTATGTCGCCGCTACAGGGTCTTCAGGGATTCCGCGTCTCATTTTATCGCGGGAACCTATGCTTTGGCTTGGTTGTACCGCCCCGTGCGCGGCTTTTCCTGTTCCCTATTCCCTGTTCCCTGTTCCCTTTGCACTACCCTTTGCATTTCCGCCAACGCCTCGATAAATCAGAATTTGCCATATATCCACCACATTTTCAGAAGATACCTGTTGAACCCGCCCCATGAATGTGGACTTAATTCATTTTATATGTTATAATGAAACGCAGATATATAATTCGGAGGCATCATGTCCAGGAACCGGTATGTGGGCGACTACCGTATCGTCGAATCCATCGACGCGCGCGGCAGGGTGAAATCGGATTACGAATACATCGGCGCGCCCTATGTCTATGCCGGCGACGCCACAGCGGTAAAGGCCGCCCGCAGCCGGGTGGCGCGGTGCTGCGCGGTCGGTTGGGCAGCGTGGCTCTCCGCGTTGATTCCGATATCCGCGGCCATGCGGGCACTGTACGTCGCCCTTCCCTTCGCCTTCGCGGCCATTCCCCTGGCCCTGACCGCGGGCACCGCCGTCAGCCTGTTCCGGGAGAAGGAGCCCTTTGAGCACCGCCACGCTGACCGGCTGGAAAACCGTGCCCCGGCCTGTACCTTCTTCCTGGCGCTGTTGGGGGTCATTGCCCTCATCGGCGAGGCCGTGAACGCCCTGCGCGGCGCACAGCTGCTACCGGGCGACGCCGTATTCGCCGTTTGCGCGGCGGTAGTCGTGGCCTGCGCCATCCTCTGCCACCGCCAGTGGAGGCGGCTGCGGTGTATTATGGAAGTACCGCATAATTAAGGAAATACCGCACAATATGGGTGGCAGCCTGACGGATGACTTTCAGCCATCCGCAACCTGTAAATCAATCCATCAAGGAGGAAGAACGAACATGAACAAACTGAACGGACTGCTTGCGCTGCTCCTGGCGCTGGTCATGGCCTGCGGGCTGTGCCTTGGCGCGACGGCCGAGACGGCGGAAGCCACTGAAGCCACCGAAGCGGCGGACGACGCGCGCCTGGAGGGCAGCCTGGTATTCTCCACGGCTTCCTTCGGCCAAAAGTTCAGTCCCTTTTTCCATACCATGGTCTACGACCAGGATGTCGTCGATCAGGTGGTCACCACCCTGCTCGCCAACGACCGCGGCGGCAACATCGTCCGCCACGGCATTGAGGGCGAGACCGTCAACTACAACGGCACCGATTACGAATACAAGGCCATGGGCAACGTCGATATCGTGATGAACGACGACGGCACCGTGGACTACAACCTGACCATGCGCGACGACATCGTGTTCTCCGACGGCGTGCCCGCCACCATCGACGATGTGATCTTCGGCATCTACGTGCTGTGCGACCCCACCTATGACGGTTCCTACACGCTGTATGCCCAGCCCATCGAGGGCATGGAGGAATACCGCAGCGGCATGCAGAGCCGCGGCAGCAAGATCTTCGACGACGGCGAGGGCGACGGCTACGTGGCCAACAACCTGTACACCGAGGAGCAGTACAAGGCCTTCTGGGACTTCTACAACAACCAGGCCGGCGCGGCCTTCGCCCAGGAGATCGTGGATTACTGCATCGCCAACGGCTATGCCGCGCCCGACGCCACCGTGGCCCAGGCCGCGGCCGAGTGGGGCTTCACCGACCTGGCCGAGGACGCCACCGCCCAGGACTTCTGGGACGCCATCGTGGCCGCCTATGACACCGTCGAAGAGGCCGAGGCCACCGAGACCGCCGGCTCCGACCGCCTCGGCCTGACCATCGCCGCCCTGGGCGCCGACTATGAGATGGGCGTCGAGACCGGCGCGGGCGCGCCGAACATCGCCGGCATCATCCGCACCGGCGACTACAGCATGACCGTGCACATGACCGAATACAACGCCAAGGCCATCTATGATTTGAGCGTCTATGTCGCGCCCCTGCACTACTACGGCGACAAGGCCCTGTACGACTACGCCAACAACAGCTTCGGCTTCCCCAAGGGCGACCTGTCCATGGTGAAGTCCAGGAACTCCGCGCCCCTGGGCGCCGGCCCCTACACCTTCGAGGGCTATGCCAACAACGTGGTCACCCTGAAGGCCAACCCCAGCTACTACCTGGGCGAGCCCAAGATCCAGTATATCCAGATGCAGGAGGTCCTGCAGCAGGCCGACTACGTGCCCGGCATCATCACCGGCAGCTTTGACGTGAACATGGCCGACATCAACGAGGACACCGTGAAGGCCATCAAGGACGCCAACAGCAACGGCGAGCTGACCGGCGACGTGATCACCACCGTGCTGGTGGACTACCGCGGCTACGGCTACCTGGGCATCAACGCCGACCTGGTGAACGTGAACGGCGAGCCCGGCTCCGAGGAATCCAAGGCGCTGCGCAAGGGCTTCATGACCCTGTTTGCCGTGTACCGCGACACCGTCATCAACTCCTACTACGGCGACCGCGCCGCCGTCATACAATATCCCATCTCCAACACCAGCTGGGCCGCCCCCAAGCCGGCGGACCCGGGCTACCACAACGCCTACTCCGAGGACGTGGACGGCAAGGCGATCTACGACGCCTCCATGAGCGAGGAGCAGCGCTACGAGGCCGCGAAGGCCGCCGCCATCGGCTTCTTCAAGGCCGCGGGCTTCACCTATGACGAAGCCGCCGGCAAGTTCACCGACGTGCCCCAGACCTATGAGATCATGATCCCCGGCGACGGCATCCAGGACCACCCCGCCTACGGCGTGGCCGTGGCCGCCAGCAACGTGCTGGCCGAGCTGGGCATCACCCTGCAGGTGAACGACGTCGGCACCTCCGTGTGGACCAACGCCCTGGAGGGCAATACCGCCATGATGTGGGCTGGCGCCTGGCAGGCTGACCTCGACCCCGACATGACCCAGATTTACTCCGGCGCCAACGCCCACGGTCAGGGCACCAACTCCAACCACTACCAGCTGGACGACGCCGAACTGGACGCCCTGATCGTCGCCGGCCGCAGCAGCGCCGACACCGAGGAGCGCAAGAGCATCTACAAGGACGCCATGGAAATCATCATGGACTGGGGCTGCGAGCTGCCGCTGTACCAGCGCAAGGACTGCACCACCTTCTCCACCCAGCGCGTCGACATCGACACCGTTCCCCGGGACATGACCCCCTTCTGGAACTGGTACGCCCAGATCGAAACCCTGGCCGTCAAGTAAGGCCCATCCCATATTTATCCCGTGCCCCGCATGGGCGGAGAAACCGTTCCCTCCGCCCATGCGGGGACTGTTCATGAATTGAGGGATAAATTTTGATTTGTCGAGCTGACGCGCAGGGATTAGGGATTAGGGAATAGGGATTAGAAATAGCGACTGCCGCGTTCTAAACGCTAACTTACCGGGGAG
>ONJE01000389.1 GCA_900318045.1 uncultured Eubacteriales bacterium | reverse complement strand
CAGATTTGCCGCCCGGAAATCGCTTGCGATTTCAGGCAAATCTGAGGGGGATGTATTGAAGGGGGACCTGTCCCCCTTCAAGCGGGCGTAAGCCCGCGACATATCAGAATTTACCCCCCAACAAGGAGGCCCTGACCCATGCAACGCCTGAATCGCGGCATGCTGCGCCGCTATGACATCCCCGAGCACGCCCCTTCCGGGGTCCGTGCCGTGCAATTTGGCCTGGGCGAGGTCCTGCTGGGCGTGGCGGACCGGCTGCTGGACGCCGCCTGCCCCGCCCTGGGCATCGCCTGCGTCCCCCCGGAGGGACCCTGGACGGGCGAGGGCGCGGACCCGGCTGCGCTGCTTCGGGAGCAGGAGGGCCTCTACACGCTGCTGGTGCGGGGCTACCGGGGCGAAACGCCGGTGAAGGACGAGGTCGTGGTCCAGTCCATACTATGCGTGGCGGACGACCCGCAAGAACCGGCCTTCAACCCCGCCCTCGTCCTTGGCCTGCTGGACACCGAAGCCCCGGATTTTAACGCCAATGCCGTCAACGCCGCGAAGCTGCTGAGCCTGCGCTTCGAAGCCGGCCTGAACGGACTGTACATGCTTTGCCTCGGCGAAGATGCCGACTGCACCCACCGCGCCCGGGAGGCCATCGCGGCCCTGACCCCTGACCCTGCCTTCAGGAAATGGCTCTGCGATTCCTGCGCCTTCTGCCCTGCCCTGGCCGACGGGCTGGCCTTCCGGGCCGACGCGAAGGCGGCCGCTCGCCAGTGCGCCGAGATGAACTACGCCGACGGCATGCTGCACCTGGCAGAGCCCTACGCCCACATGACCATACAGGCGCCTGTCAGGCTCCGGGAGGTGCTGCCGGTACGGGATGGCGGAGGCATTTCCATCGTGGACGACCTCGTCCCCGCGCTGAATGACAAGCGCCGCGCCTTTGATGCCGGGCTGTTCGCCATGGCCGCGCCGGGCTGGCTGCTGGGCTGCAACACCCTGTCGGACTGCATGAAGCACGAACGCCTGCGGGACTTCGTGGGCCGCTGCTATGCCGATGAGCTGCTGCCCGCCGACCCTGACGCCCGCGCCGCCATCGCCCCCCGGGTGATCCAGGCCTTCGAGCGCTTTGAAAACCCGCTGAACGAAAACGCCCTGCTGCCCACGGCCCGGCCGCTGCTCATGCGTTTCCGCCGCGCCGTACTGCCCATCATGCGGGCCTGGGCGGACGAAAACTTTGAGCCGCCCCGGCTGCTGAGCTTTGCCCTGGCGGCCACGATCATGCTGTACGCCGGGGCGCGCTCCAACGCCGAAGGGCGCTATGAGGTCTATCGGGGCACCCAGGTGTTCACGCTGGAAGACGACCCGGAGGCGCTGGCGGTGTTCGCCACGCTGTCCCACGATATGCCCCCCGAGGCCCTGGCCTACGCCGCACTGGCCGACCGGGAGCTGTGGCACGGCGAGGACCTGCGGGATATCGACGGCCTGGAGGCCCGGGTAGCCCTGGACATTGCCAATTTGCAGCGCAAGCCGGACTATCTGCCGGAGTAATATGAAAAAGACAATTCGCATCGTCCTCATCGCCGCGGCGTCACTGCTGGCGCTGGCGCTGTGCGCCGTCGGGCTGAACCGCCTCGTCTACGGGCGCTCGCTGAGGGCAACGCTGTACGAGTTCAGGCTGCGCAGCCGGTTCGCCACCGACCGCACCGCCGAATCGGAGGTCCGACGCCTGGAGGCGCGTCGGCAGGAGGCCGAACCCCGCGCCGCCCTGCCCAAGAACATGGCCTTCAGCGTTCCTGTTGAAGAAGCCGGACGCGACGGCCTTCAGCGGTTCACGCTGAACGGCGGCGGCAGCGGCCCGCTGGTGCTGTACCTCCACGGCGGCGCCTATGTCAACGGCTTCAACGCCCACCAGTGGCGGTTTATGGACAGGCTGGCCCGCCAGACCGGCTGCACGGTGGTTGCCCCGGCCTACCACCTGGCCCCCTGGGCGGATTATGCCCGCGCCTACGATGACCTGACCGCGCTGTACCGGACATTGCTGGCGGAGTACCCCGGCCGGCGGCTGATCCTGATGGGCGATTCCGCCGGGGGCGGGCTTGCCCTGGGATTTGCGGAAGCCCTCGCCGCCAACGGCGATCCCCTGCCCGAGCGGCTGGTGCTGTTCTCCCCCTGGGTGGACGTGTCCATGGACAACCCCGACATCGCCGACTACCTGCCCGTGGAGCCGATGCTCCACTTCGACCTGGTGAAGGTCCACGGCCGATACTGGGCCGGGGACGCCGATACCCACTTCTGGCAGGTCAGCCCCCTGTTCGGCGACATGGCGGGCCTGCCCCCGGTGACAATGACCTGCGGCACCCGGGAGCTGCTGTACCCCGACATACTGCTGGCCCGGGACAGGCTGGCCGAAGCCGGGGTGGACGTCACCCTGCGCGTGGGCCACGGCCTGAACCACGACTGGCCCCTGATGGAGATCCCGGAAGCCGACGCGATTTTTGAGGAGGTCGCGGGTAAATTCTGATTTGTCGCGGGCTATCGCCCGCTTGAAGGGGGACAGGTCCCCCTTCAATACATCCTCCTCAGATTTGCCTGAAATCGCAGGCGATTTCC
>ONJE01000372.1 GCA_900318045.1 uncultured Eubacteriales bacterium | reverse complement strand
GCTCGAAGCGGTGTACCCTGCTACGCGGAGATTGCCCCGGTAAAGATCGTTGAATGCATCGCGGCCCATCCGGAGCACCGGCGCGTCGCCGTGGTAATGTCCGGCGATTCAGGCTTTTTCAGCGGCACGAAGAAGCTGCTGCCGCTGCTGGCGGGGCATCATGTGCGGGTGATCCCTGGCCTCAGCTCGATGCAGGTGCTGTGCGCACGGCTTCAAACCAGCTGGGACGACGCCAGGGCGATATCGTTGCATGGGCGAGCGGGTTCTGTAGTGCCGGAGGTCTTGAAGCACGGGAAGGTGTTCGCCCTGACCGATGGCGCGGACGCCTTGAAGCGGGTATGCGCGGACCTCTGCGACGCGGGGATGGGGGACGCACGTGTGGCTGTGGGGCAGCGGCTTTCCTACCCCGATGAGGCTATCGTCACCGGCACGGCGGCGGATCTGGTCGATACCGACGTTGCGCCGCTGAGCGCCATGCTGATCGAATACCCGACCAAGCCCCAAACGCTGCCCGTGGGCCTGCCCGACACGGCGTTTATCCGCCAGCTGGGTGACAATGGTAAAGTCGTCCCCATGACCAAGAGCGAGGTCCGTGCGGTCTGCATATCCAAGCTGCGGCTGACCGAAAATGCCGTGGTCTGGGATGTGGGTGCGGGCACCGGCTCGGTGTCGGTGGAGACGGCGCTGCTGTGCCCCGCAGGGCACGTATACGCTGTGGAGTGTCGGGAGGACGCCGCAGATCTGGCTGAGCGCAACGCAAGGCAATTCGCCCTGCGCAACCTGACCGTGGTGCGGGGCATGGCTCCGGAGGCACTCGCGGATCTGCCTGCGCCGACCCATCTGTTCATTGGCGGCAGCTCGGGCAATATGCGCGCCATTGTGGAGGCGGCTGTCGCAAAGAATTCCGACGTCCGGGTGGTGGCGAACGCCATCGCGCTTGAGAGCGTGGGCGAGATCGTCGACGTTATCGACGCACTGGGCTTTACAGACAGCGAGATCGTCCAGCTGACCATTGCCCGTAGTCACAGGGTCGGGCGCTACAACATGATGAACGGCCTCAATCCCATTTGGATCGCGGCCATGCAGCGAGGTGAAGCGGAACATGAAGATTGAACTGGAGCGCGTCGCGCCGATGGAGATCGAGGCGCGGAGCTTTGAAATCATCGAGAGTGAATTGCCCCATCCCATAGACCCGGCGCTGGCTCCCATCATCAAGCGGGTGATCCACACCACCGCTGACTTCGAGTACGCCGACAGCCTGTGCTTCTCCGAAAACGTGGTGGAAAAGGCGCTGGCAGCGATAAAGGAGGGGGCGGTGATCATCACCGATACCACCATGGCCATGTCCGGCATCAACAAGAAGGCCCTGGCGAAGCACGGCGGCGAGGCTCGCTGCTTCATCGGCGACGCCGACGTGGCCGAAGCCGCGAAGGCCAATGGCACCACCCGGGCGGTGGCCAGCATGGAGAAGGCCGCGACAATAGACCGGCCCCTGATCTTCGCCATCGGCAACGCCCCCACGGCGCTGGTGCGCATCCGGGAGCTGATGGGGACCGCTGACGTACCCTTTATCGTGGCCCGGGGCCGAAAGGGCGGCAGCAACGTAGCCGCGGCCATCTGCAACGCATTGTTGTACATGCTGGGGAGATAGAAAACGATGGCGGCGCACGCGTTGTCACGGTGCGGCGTCGGACAAGTCCCTGTGGCGGCGGCCCCCGGGCGGTCATAAATGCGCAAAAGGAGACAATGGTATGCTTCGCCACTATGTCACCAGGAACGGCAGGATCATGCGCTGCGGCTATACCACCGGTTCCTGCGCCGCGGGAGCGGCGGGAGCGGCGACTGAAATGCTGCTGACAGGCAAGGTCGTCGAGCGCCTGGATATGGATACCCCAAAGGGCATACGCCTGAACCTGGATATACTGAACCCGGAGATCGGCGTGGACTATGCCCGCTGCGCCGTACAGAAGGATAGCGGCGATGACCCGGACATCACCAACGGCATACTGATTTATGCCACCGCAAGGAAAACCGCCGTCGGTATAAATATCGACGGCGGCGAGGGCGTGGGACGGGTCACCAAGCCCGGGCTGGACCAGCCGGTTGGCGCGGCGGCCATCAACTCGGTGCCCCGCCAGATGATCGCCGAACAGGTGCGCTCTGCCTGCGCGCGATGCGGCTACAACGGTGGCATGGACATCATCATCTCCATCCCCGAGGGCGCGGCGCTGGCGAAGAAGACTTTCAATCCCCGCATCGGCATCGAGGGGGGGCTATCGGTGATCGGTACAACCGGCATCGTGGAGCCCATGTCCAACGCCGCGCTGGTAGATACCATACGGGTGGAGCTGAGCGTGCTGGCGGCTTCCGGGGCGAGAGACGTGTTGTTGTGTCCGGGCAACTACGGCGAGACCTTCGCCCGGGAGCAGCTGGGCTTGTCGATGCAGCATCAGGTGAGCACCAGCAATTTCATCGGCGAGGGCGTACAGGCCGCGGCATCGGCGGGCTTTGAACGCATTTTGCTGGTGGGACACATCGGCAAGCTGGTGAAGCTGGGCATCGGCATGACCAACACCCACTCCCAGAATGGCGACGGCCGCATGGAGACACTGATTGCCTGCGCACTGGCCTGTGACGCAGACCTTGGTCTGTTGCACCGCATTCAGGGCTGTGTCACTACCGACGCCGCCCTGGACGCTTTGGGGGCGGCAGGGCTATTGCGGCCCGTGATGGACCTGCTTGGAGAGCGCATACAGGCCACCTTGGAGCGATGGGTGCCGACTGGAGTCGAAATTGGGTTTATCTGCTTTACCAACGCCGGCCCCTGGCAAGGGGTATTGGTGAAGAGCGACAACGCCGAAGCGCTGGCGAAGGCGTGGCGGTGACGTATGGAATGAAAAAATGAACCCCCTGCGGAAACGCGTTTCCGCAGGGGGTCAGAGTTGACGGATCAATATCCGGCGTCCACCAGCTCCCAGTTGCCGCCGTCCACGCGGGCCATCCACCAGCCGTAGTCCTCGTACTCGGTATCGGGGTCCAGGGCCAGTTCGCCGCCCTCGGCTGGGCTGTGGAAGTCGGTTTTGAACAGGGCGCACTCGGTATACTTCTTGCCTGACGCAAGCTCATGCTCATTCAGCCATTTCAGGTTTTCCTCGGTGCTGTTCTCGTCGCCGGCATAGCGAATGCTATGCAGCTCGACGCCCTCCCAGGTGGCCAGCTTCTCGCGAATCAGGTTCATGGCCGCGTTCAGGTCTTCCACGAGGAACAGCCCGGATTGACCGAAATTGACAGCGACGGGCGCGTCGATGCGCTGGAAGTTCATGGTGTTCCCGGAATCCTCGTCCCGCAGCCAGGTCAGGATCATGTCCTCGGGGTTGCCGACAGGGAAGAACGCGCCGCTCTGGCCGAAAATGTTGGGTTCGCCGAGCTCGGGGACCTCGTCGGATTCGGTGATGGGCACCTCCCAGGTCTTGCCCTTGTCGTAGACAAAGCGATCCATCTCACAGTCGAAATAGATGGTGGTCTTGAAAACGAAGCCGCCGCGGCTCCATGCGCCGTCGATCTCCACGTCCCATGCACTGCCGCCCTCGTTTTTGGCGATGGTCATGGTCGACATGCCGTCGGCGCTGATATACTCGCCGAGCAGGGCAGAATCGAACGTGTCCGGGGCGGGAGAGGCGGTGTAGGTACCGCCGGTGACCTCAGCTACCTTGCCGTCCCTGACGGAAAGGTCCCAGGTGCGGTACTCGTCGCAGGCGATGCCAGTGTAGTGGCGGACGCCCACGCTGACCTCGCCGTCGCCGGTGGGATCGTACTGGACGACGAATTCCTTGCCTTCCAGCCCGGCCTTGGCCAGCTTTACCACGAAATCGTCCTGGGCCATGTCGTCGGCCACCCAGCCCAGGTCGCCGTTCTCGTCGGGAATGCGGATGACATAGCTGCCGTCCACGATGTCGCACTTGATTTCAGCCTTGTCCTCTTCGGCTACGACAGCCGCAGAGCAAAACAGCACGGCCACGGCCAGTATGATTGAGAACAGCCTCTTCATCATGATTAACACCTCCATTTGGTCTGAACCCCTTGGTTATCGGGGCATGTGTTTCTGTTGACGTGAGCAGCATACTCCAATACATGTCACAGAAGCGTCACAGGGGTTAGAGTGTGTTTCTAAGGGACTGTGCATAAATTATTCGTACAGAATGCGCCGAATGAATTCGTCAGTGCAAGGCGGAGGAGGGAGGCGTGCCGGGGCACGTTGACCGACG
>ONJE01000278.1 GCA_900318045.1 uncultured Eubacteriales bacterium | reverse complement strand
GCGGCCACCAGGGGCTGGCCGTCCGGGGTCTTGGGATAGATGTCCGCCGTGCTGAGTATGCAGGAGCCCACGAACAGCACGCAGGCAAACAGCGCCAGCACGATGTTCTTGGCGGTGTCCCCGAGGCTCTTCAATATCTCCTCGTAGCCCGTCAGCTCGAAGTTCAGCTTCAGGCGTCCCTTCACCGCGTTGTTCAGCGCGTCGTAGGCCAGGCCCGGCATCCTCTGCACCTTCTTGCCCAGCTCCAGCACGTCCTTGCCCGCCGAGATCAGCTCCTGACCGATATCGAAGCTCTTGCGCATCCGCTCCATGATCCGGTCCGTGATCTGCTGGAACAGGTTCAGCGTCGGGCACAGCTGCTCGATCACGCCCTCGATCGTCCCGACGGAGCGCACCAGCATCGTGTACTTGCCCGGCAGCGAGATGTGGTGCTTCGCCGCCAGGTCCGTGATCTCCGTCAGCAGCGCCGCCAGGTCCAGCTCGTCCAGGTTCGTGACGTTCATATACTTGTCGAACATCATGTCCGCGTCCTGGACCAGCTTGTTGCGGTCGGTCTTCGGCGAGGCCGCGCCCATGGACATGATCGCGTTCACCAGCGCGTCCAGGTCCCGCTCGATCAGCGACAGGATCAGCGACTGGATGATGTTCACGTCCTGGTCCGTGATGCGCCCGATCATGCCGAAGTCGATCCACACCGGCTTGCCGTGGCTGACCATGATGTTGCCCTGGTGCGGGTCGCCGTGGAATGTGCCCACGTCCAGCACCTGGTGGATGTAGTTGTCCAGGATCACCGAACCGATCTGCTCCGGGTCGTACCCCTCCTCGATCAGCCGGTCCCGCTTGGAGATGGAATAGCCGTCCACGAACGTCATCGTGAAAAGCCGCTCCGTGGTCAGCTCGTCGATCACCGTCGGACAGGTGATCTTCTCCTCGTCGTCGATGCAGTTCTCCTTGAAGAACCGGGTGTTCTCCGCCTCCACGCGGAAGTCCAGCTCCTCATCCTCCACCTTCTCAAGCTCCTCGATCACCGACAGCAGGTCGACCATCTGCTCGCCGTCCTCGTCGGTCTCGTTGACGGTGTTCACAAAGCCCGCCAGCTTTTTAAGCAGCACGAAATCCTCGCGCATCATATCCGCAATCAGCGGCCGCTGCACCTTCGTGACCACCTTCGTGCCGTCCTTCAGCACCGCGTAGTGGGCCTGGCCGATGGACGCTGAGCCTATCGGCTTGTCCCGGAACTCCAGGAAGATATCGTCGATCTTCCTGCCGGTCTCCTGCTCGATCACCGCCCGGGCAATCTCCGGGTCCAGCTCCTTCACGTTCTGCCGCAGGTTTTCAAGCTCCTTGCAGTAGCTCTCCGGCAGCATGTCCACACGGCTGGACATGATCTGGCCGATCTTCACGTAGGTCGGGCCCAGGTCCTCCAGCGTGGTGCGCAGCTCCACGGGCGTGAAGCCATTGGCGTAAAAGTTGTGCTTGGCAAACACGGCCATGATCTCGGCGGCGCGGGTCTTCTTGTACTTCTCCATCGCCTTCAGCTCGCCGGAGAGCAGCCCCCGCAGCTTCTCCCCCATCTCGGCCTTCGTGTGCTGCAGCGCGGCCTTGCGGCGCTCAAGCTCCTGGGCCCGCTCTTCCTTGCTCTTCGCCGCGGCCTCCTGCTTCTTCTGCCGCTTCTCCTTGCGCACGGCCTCCCGGATCTGCTTCTTCTGCTCCGCCAGGGCCTTCTTCGCCTCTACGACCTCCTTCGTCGCCTTTGACGCCCTCGCCTTGCTCGTTTCGATCTCCGCCTCCGCCTCCCGCACGGTCTCCTCCGTCCGGGCCAGCTTCGCTTTGGCCGCCTCTACCTCGCTCAGGGGCTGCTGGATGGTTTCGCCTTCCCCGGTCGCTTCCGGGGCGGCCTCGGTATCGAGGGACTCAATTATCTCATCGAGCTTCTCAGAATCCACCTCTTCCAGGCTCGCTTCATCCGGCTGCACCGTCTGAACCTCAAGCTCATTTTCCAGCGCGTCGTCCATGGGCGCCTGGGTGATGTTCCTGTCCTTGTTGTTTTCCATCGTTCAACCCTCCTTACGCTTCTCTGATCGGCCAGGTATAGATCAGGCGAACGATGCTCACGATCGAAGAGAAGAGCAGCATACCGCCGATGACATCAAACAGCATCGTGGGCACGTTCCACCACGGATTGATCAGCACGATCAGCCCGCACAGGATCAGCAGCACATTCAGCACGATCAGCACCCACCAGCCGCTTCGCCCCGCCCGGCGCGCGTACATCCACGCGTTCACGATCCCCATGATCCCGCTTCCCACCAGCACCACGCCAAAGATCAGCCCGATGACGCGCACCGTGTCCGCCTCAAAGATCACGATCGCTATGCCCAGCAGCGCCAGTATCACTGCGCCCGTCAGGTGCACGTAGCCCATCAGCGACCTCTTGCCGGAGATGAACTCCAGCGCCATGACCGCCGCGAGAATCAGCATCCCGTACCCCAGCATGGCCACCAGAGCCCCAAAATACCGCTGGGGGCATATGATCATCAGTAGTCCGAATCCCGCCAGCAGTATCGACGCCATGATCGACGATCGCTTCAATTTCCCCAGTTCCTGAAACAGCATCTCGTTTTCCTCCCTGTAATGAACTGTATGCAAAAGCGGGCAATTCCCGCGCATACACGAATGCCAGCCGTAGGGCCATGTCATCAATGAAATGAATGCAACCCCCGGATGATAAGGAAATACTGCATTATTGGGTGTTGGTATGACGAGATGAATTTTTGTCAGGCATGGCCTGCAAAAACAGCAGGTTACCTGGCGGGTAATCAAGGGTTTTGCAGGCTGCGGATGGCTGAAAGTCATCCGTCAGGCTGCCACCCATATTGTGCAGTATTTCCTTAACTATAGAGGTGTCGTTGCGGCGCCCGCCCTGCAACGATAACCAGCGGTAGTGCCCGGCAAGCGGCGCAACGCCGCCCCTATAAGCGCTTCCAAAGCAATTGTTTTCATCAATCGATGCTATAGCCCTTTCGGGAGGCATTGTACGCCTGTCTGATGACGGCGCGCAATGCCTCCTGGGCCGGGTTTTATTACTTCGCTTCAGCTTCCTTGGCTTCAGGCTCCTGGTCTTCAGGCTCGCCGCCGAAGCGCTCATCGTATTCCTTCAGTGCGTCGGCGACCTCATAGATCGACAGTTCAGCATCGGCAATCAGGAATGCCGCGGCGTCGTAGCAATCGAGGATGTAATTGATCTCCTCGTCGATGTACCGCTCAAGGCGCTTCTTGTCCCGTGCATCCACGCGGTCCTCGTGCTTGGCCTTAATAGTCATGCGGGCTTTGAGCATCGCACTGCGGAACTTGCCTTCGCGCTCCTCCTCGGCAATGCGCGCGTTCTCCTGCATCGCGGCGACATCGCCCTTGGCGGTATTGATCTTGTCCTGGATCGCTTCAGTGCGCAGCTCGCGATAGACCTTCGCGTCCTCGGAGGCGGCCGCCGCCTTCTTGCTCAACTCATCCAGCTTGACGCTGAGGTTTGCCAATCTCTCGTCCCATGTTCTTGCCATTGTTCACAACTTCCTTTCCGTTCTGTGTATATTCCATCAGCCGGTGTTGATCCGGACTGTATGGTTTCAAATATCAGAAGCCCGCTATGCTTTTGATTGGTTTTCCAATCCACCGCGATATTAATCTATGTTCTTTAAGGAAATACAGCACAATATGGGTGGCAGCCTGACGGATGACTTTCAGCCATCCGCAGTCTGCAAATTCCTTGACTTACCGCCAGTAAGCCTGCGAAATTTGCAGGCCAC
>ONJE01000434.1 GCA_900318045.1 uncultured Eubacteriales bacterium | reverse complement strand
CCACTAAGCCTTCGGAAAATCGCCTTGAAATGCAGCCCAATCCACTCGAAACTGCACATCCCTCATTTTAGAAACACACTCTAGTATCAGCACGGGGGAAATGAACAGGGTATTCGCGGAAGGATTGGCGTCCTGCCTGGAGGAATACCATGATTGATTATGAAGCTGTGCGCGGAGTTTGTTGAAGGATTGATCGGTGGGATCAAGAATTGAGCGCGATGAAGCACTATGGATTCATATTGGCCCTTGCAGGCACTGCATCAACTCAGCCGCGCTGCGGTCCATCCTCTATGAGGAATCGGAGGTACAGAGATATGGGGAATACAGAGCGCTGTTTGAATATGAATAATGGGAAATGCCATGTGAAGGATCGGGCTTTATAATGATCTACATCATCCGACACGGTCAGACGGAACTGAATAATCGCCAGGCCCTTCAGGGCAGGAGTGACCATCCGCTGAACGCGCAGGGCATCGCCCAGGCGAAAGCGGCGGCATCGAGACTCCGGGAGAGGGGTATCATCTTTGACCGTGTCTTTTCCAGTCCGCTGATCCGGGCGGTTCAGACGGCCAGAATCGTCGCCCCGGGTTTTTGGGTGGAGACAGACGAGCGCCTGATCGAGATGGACTATGGACCCTACGAGGGCATGGATCTCAACGCGCCGGCGCCGGAGGTCATCGCCTTCTTCGGCGATTTCATCCACAATCCCGCGCCGGAGGGCATGGAGCCGCTGGCGGATGTGGTGGCCAGGACCGGCGCGTTCATGGAGATGCTGAGGACATGCAAGGGGAATGTGCTGGTTTCTACCCACGCCATCGCAATGAAGGGCATCCTGGAATACCTTGCGCCGGATTCCAACGGCAGCTATTGGTCGAAGTATATCGGCAACTGTGCCGTTTACGCCGTGGCGTGTGGTGACGACGGGTACGCAGTGCCAATTGAACTGTTGAAAAGCGGAGATCAAATATGAACATCACGGTATATCCTGGAGCCAATACAGGCAATGACCCGGCGCTGATGGTGGCGGTACGAAAACTGGAGCGCTGGATCGGCCAAACGGCACCTCTAAAAAACGCTCATCACCGTCGGGCGGCTGAATTTCAGCCATCTTCGACTTGCAAAAACCTTGACTGCCCGCCAGGCAGCCTGCGTCTTTTGCAAGTCAAATATGACTAAAATTCATCTCGCCGGACGGCGCGATAGTTTTTAGAGGTGCCCGAAAGTGGCCACAGCCTCGTCTTTGGAGGATCGAAAACGGGCTTTGCAAAATCAGGAAAGGATGCGTGACACTCCATGAAAAACAGAACGGCACAGCTGATCTGGCAAACCTGCTATTGCACTTTGGCCCTGGTTGCCATCGTTGGCAGCATAGGTCTCTATGACATGAAATTCACCAGGAGTTTCTATATCTACTTTACCAACCTCAGCAACTACCTGGCCGCAGGGATCATGCTCGCGGAGCTGATCCAGACGGCGCGAAAACGTGACGACGGCTTTGTCACCGTCGCGCCTCGGCTCCGCTTTATCAGCATGCTGGGGCTTGTGCTCACCTTCCTGGTATTCAACCTCCTGCTGGCCAGGGATCCGGCGAGAGACCCGGCGCTGAATTACAAGGTCGAGTGCCTGCTCTGCCATATCTTCCTGCCGGTCATGTATGTGATCGATTGGCTCATGTTTTACGAGCACGGAAAGGTCCGCTGGACGTGGCCGGTGCTCTCCGCATTGTACCCGATCGCCTATCTGATCTATGTATTTGCGCATGCGGCATTGTGGCGGTTTGGCAGCGGTGTCATGAACCATGCAGGCGCCGCCCCTGTGATCTACCCCTATTTCTTCCTGAACCCGGAAAAGGTGGGGATCAACGGCGTGGCGATGTGGATTGGCGTGCTCCTGATCGGCTTCATCCTTGGGGGATTCCTCTTCCTGCTCGTTGATCGACTGATGATGAAGCGAAAGAATGGATGACCATATTTTCCGCATCATTTGTCAGGAAGGGTAGCCCTGAGCGTCATGTCCATCGTCACGCAATGTGTGACCATCGCCGTGTTTTCCCATTTTTTCCCGACGATGCAGGGCGTCATACTAGAGTGTGTTTCTAAAATGCATGAAGTGCATTTTCGGCGTCTTTGCCTGCATTTCTGCGTTGATTTCCCTTGACTTGCCGCCAGCAAGCCTGCGGAA
>ONJE01000386.1 GCA_900318045.1 uncultured Eubacteriales bacterium | reverse complement strand
GCTGAAAATTAACGGCAAAATGGCCATCGAAGGCTCCAGCAGCTACATGTGGAAGGTCCTGCGTATGCCGATGGAGTTCTTCTCCCAGCGCATGGCGGGCGATATTCTGCAGCGGCAGAGCACGAACGCCTCCATCGCAAGTACCCTTGTCAACACCCTGACGCCGCTTGCGCTGAACACCATCATGATGGTGATCTACCTCGTGATGATGCTGCGCTACAGCGCGCTTCTGACCCTCATCGGCCTCACCACCATCGTTCTGAACCTGATCGTCTCGCGGATCATCTCAAAGCAGCGCGTGAACATCACCCGCGTCCAGATGCGCGATGCGGGCAAACTCGCCGCGGCTACGGTCTCGGGCATTCAGATGATTGAGACCATCAAGTCCAGCGGCGCCGAGAACGGCTACTTCCAGAAGTGGGCCGGATACCAGGCCTCCGTCAACACGCAGGGCGTCCGCTACGCCCGGGTGAACCAGTACCTGGGTGCCATCCCGGCCACGCTCAGCCTCATTGCCAACTCCGCCGTGCTGGTGGTGGGCGTGTGGCTCACCATGCGCGGGGAATTCACCCTGGGCTCGATCATGGTCTTCCAGGGATTCCTGAGCTCCTTCATGTCCCCGGCGATGACGCTGATCTCGGCGGGACAGACGATCCAGGAGATGCGCACGGACATGGAGCGCGTCGAGGACGTCATGCAGTATCCCTCCGACGCGGTCTTCAAGGAGAAGCAGGCCGGCGAGGAAGTGGACTACAGCAAGCTGTCCGGCCAGATTGAGCTGAAGCATGTGACTTTCGGCTACTCCCGTCTGGCTGACCCCCTGATTCAGGATTTCTCCATGACCATGAAGCCGGGCAGCCGGGTCGCCTTCGTGGGCACCTCGGGCTGCGGCAAGTCGACCCTGGCCAAGCTCATCTCGGGCCTGTACAAACCCTGGAGCGGCGAGGTCCTCTTTGACGGAAAGCCGCTTTCCGAGATCTACCGCAGCGCCTTTACGGGCTCGGTGGCGGTAGTGGACCAGGACATCGTGCTCTTCGAGGACACGATTGCCAACAACATCAAGATGTGGGATGAGAGCATCGAGGACTTTGAGATGATCCTCGCTGCCCGCGACGCCCAGATCTACGACGATATCATGGCCCGTGAGGGCGGCTTCTACGGCCGTCTGACAGAGGGCGGCAAGGACATGTCCGGCGGCCAGCGCCAGCGTCTGGAAATCGCCCGTGTCCTCGCCCAGGACCCCTCCGTCATCATCATGGACGAGGCCACCTCGGCGCTGGATGCCAAAACCGAGTATGAGCTGGTCAAGGCGGTGAAGGACCGGGGCATCACCTGCATCGTCATCGCCCACCGGCTCTCTACCATCCGCGACTGCGACGAGATCATCGTTCTGAACAAGGGTCTGGTGGTCGAGCGCGGCACGCATGACGAGCTCTATGCCAAAGGCGGCTATTACGCCGACCTGATTTCCAACGATTAAGGGGGTGCGGAGATGGGTTGGTTCGACGACCAGATAGAAGCGAGAGAACGCCAGGACCAGGAGGTCATGGAGGATGCCATTTTCCGCATGGCCGCCGTCGTTCTTGGAAAACAGCAGGCCGGTGTTGCAGAAGAGAACCGCTTTGTCACCAAAGAGGCCATTGACGAGATCCTGAGATACTACCGCTGCAAGCCGGCCGAGATCCCTGACTCGATCAAGGACCCGGACGAACAGCTGGAATACTGCCTGCGCCCGTATGGCCTCATGCGGCGCAACGTCCGCCTGGAAAAGGGCTGGTACAAGGACGCCTTCGGCCCGATGATGGGCTTCCGCAAGGAGGACGGCATGCCGGTGGCCCTGCTGCCCAAGCCTTTCATCGGTTACACATACCGCGACCCCGCCACCGGGAGGAAGCTCAGCGTCAATGCCCGTACGGCCGAACTCTTCCAGGAGGACGCCCTCTGCTTTTACAAGCCGCTTCCCCTGAAGAAGCTGGGCATGCCGGATCTCGTGGCCTACATGATGGGCTGCCTGAACACCGGCGACCTGCTGATGATCGTCGCCCTGACCCTGGCGGCCACGGTCTTCGGCATGCTCATGACCAATCTCACCCGGGCACTGACGGGCTTCGTGCTGCAGAGCGGGAACTACGCCCTGCTCTACGGCACTGCCGCCTTCATGCTCTGCGTGATTCTTTCCACCCAGATCATCTCGATCGTGAGAGAGATGATGATGAAGCGCATCGAGACCAAGACCTCCCTTTCCGTGGAGGCAGCCATGATGATGCGCGTGCTGAACCTGCCGGCGAACTTCTTCCGGAAGTACCCCTCCGGCGAACTCTCCAGCCGCTACACCGCCGTCAACCAGCTGTGCGAGCTGTTGCTGGGCAATGTCTTCTCCGTGGGCCTGACCTCCATCATGTCCCTCATGTACATCACCCAGATTTTCAAGTACGCCCCGGCCCTGGTGGTCCCGGCCATCCTGATCATCCTCATCACCGTGGGCTTCAGCCTCTTCTCCACCTTCCTGCAGATCAACATCTCGCGCCAGGTCATGCAGAAAGGAGCCAAGGAGAACGGCCTCAGCTTTGCCCTGATCTCGGGCGTGCAGAAGATCAAACTGGCCGGCGC
>ONJE01000356.1 GCA_900318045.1 uncultured Eubacteriales bacterium | reverse complement strand
AGAACGCCAAGGAAAGCGGCATCGAGCTGGGCGTGGCCATGTTCCCGACCTATGACAAGGACCACCACGTGGCTGAGATCGGCGGCGGCAACATCGCCATCATCAGCGAAGGCAAGAGCGACGCGAAGATCAAGGCTGCCTGGGAATTCATCAAGTTCGTGATGAGCGACGGCGAGCAGTACTTCAACTCCATCAACACCGGCTACTGCCCCTGCACCCTGAGCGTGGCCAACGACCCCGAAATGGCCAAGTTCTGGGAGGAGAATCCCTTCTATAAGGTGCCTTTCGATCAGCTGAACACCGCTGGCCGCGGCCAGGAGCTCCCGGCGCTGGAGACCTCTCAGGACTTCATCCAGCTGTGCGAGGATACCGCCGGCCGTCTGATCCAGGCGCAGGAGACCACGCCTGAAGAGGAAGTCAAGCGTCTGATCGACGGCGCTGCCAACATCGTCTGGAATCCCTGATTGAATCAGGCGTCTCACCGGCCTCCGGGCCGGTGGGACTTTCTTTTCACTTTTGGAGAATGACCGTATAAAGGGGTTAACAACATGGCGGAAATCGTATTTGAACATGTCGGAAAGTCTTTCGGAGATACCAAAGTTATAGAAAACCTGGACCTGACCATAGAAGACGGGAAATTCACGGTGCTTGTCGGCTCCTCCGGCTGCGGGAAAACGACCCTGCTGCGCATGATCGCCGGCATCGGCCCGGCAACCTACGGGCGTATCCTGATGGACGAGCCGCTTTCCAACCTGGACGCCAAGCTGCGCGCGGCCATGCGCGTGGAACTGATCGAGCTTCAGCGCCGCCTGGGCACGACCTTCGTGTACGTGACCCACGACCAGATCGAGGCCATGTCCATGGCGGATACCATCGTGCTGATGGAAAAGGGCGAGATCCAGCAGATCGGCAGCCCGGAAGAGATCTATCACGAGCCGGCGAATATCTTCAGCGCGCAGTTCATCGGCACCCCGCCCATGAACATCATGGACCTGGGCGAGGGCATCCGCTACGGCGTGCGTCCCGAATCCATCGTCATGGAGCCCGAGAAGGTGGACGGCATGGCGCTGTACCGCAAGGGCCACATCGTGACCCGCGAGATGCTGGGCGCCGAGCTGCAGTTCAAGGTGCGCCTCTCCGACGGCAAGACCATCATGGTCCGCTCTTCCCGGGAGGACCTGGACGAGGATATGGACGTCTGGGTCATGGCCAAGCCGAGGCACATCCACTTCTTCGGCTCGGACGGGAAGCGCCTCGGGCACGGCGGGCCGCAGATGCTCCTGGATAAGCTGGGAGGGCAGAACGAATGACGACCATCGCTGATATCGAAAAGCAGGCGCTGCGCGAGACACGGCGCATCAAGCACCGCAGCTGGCTGACCAGCTATCTGATGGTGCTGCCCGCCATGGCCTTCCTGATCGCCTTCGTCCTGTACCCGACCGTGGCCATGTTCATCATGAGCCTGTATTACGGGAACGCGAAGAATCCCTTCAAGAGCTGGCGCGCGCTGCAGAACTACAACATGCGCCCGGACTTCTGGATCGCCCTGCGCAATACCGCCGCCTACACCGGCATGGCGCTGGTGCTGGTGATGATCCTGTCCATCCTGTTCGCGCAGTGGATGTACAAGAGCCGCAAGCTCAACAACGTGGCCCAGACGCTGTTCTTCACGCCCCACCTGGTGGCGGGCGTGTCGGCCGGCTTCATCTGGAGCTGGCTGATGAGCAGCCAGCCCTACGGCCTGTTCAACACCGTGCTGGGGCCGGTGTACCAGGCGCTGAACGTGCCTTCCATCCGCTGGCTGGATTCCAGCAACACGGCCATGTTCTCCATCGTGCTCATGAACACCTGGAAGAGCGTGGGCTACTACTGCCTGATCATCATGAGCGCCATGAAGAGCATCCCCACGGAGATCTACGAGTCCGCCAGGCTGGACGGCTCTTCCGCCTTCAAGACGTTCTTCAAGATCACCATCCCCATGATCAGCCCGCAGCTGTTCTTCCTGCTGATCACCATCACGACCGGCAGCTTCAAGGTATTCGACTCCGTGCGCATCATGACCAACGGCGGCCCGGGCGACGCCACCCGCGTGCTGAGCATGTATATCTACGATTACGCTTTCCAGCGCAACAATACGCTGGGCTACGCCTGCGCCGCCGGCATCATCATGATGCTGATCATGGTGGGCGTCACCATCTTCGACTTCGCCTTCGTTGAGAAGAAGGTCCATTATCAGTAAAGGGGGGACATCGGCTTGCTGTATCGCTATATCCGCAACAAAGTTCAGCACGGACAGGCCGGGTCCGTCAAGAAACTGACGATCACTCTGGCCGTCATCGGCGTTGTGCTGTTCGTACTCGCCTTTGTCGGGTGGTATACCTATGTGCCGGTCAAGCAGGCGCTGGCCGCGGAAAACGCGGCTGACCTGCGGGCGCAGCTGTTCACCGGCGTGTTCATGGACCGCTCCGTCCTGCCCGCCTCCCTGGCCGGCATCAGCACCTTCGGCTTCGCCTGCGCGATGCTCATGAAGGAACTGCTGATCGCGTCCAGCGTGTTCTTCGTGCTGTCGCTCATCGTGGCGATGGAAAAATCCCTGGCGGTCAAGCAGGAAAACGGCAGCCTCTGGGAGACGGTCAAAAACACCGCCGTCGAGTACTTCCAGCAGCCCAAGTGGGGCCTGCAGCTGTTCAGCGACGTGATGAAGATCATCCTGATGCTGGCCTTCGTTTTCCCCTTCTACTGGATGATCATCACCGCCTTCAAGACCTATCCGGAATCCCTGAACGTGCCGCCCACCATGTGGCCGACCCAGTGGACGATGGAGGGCTATGAGAACACCTTCTTCTCCGGGGAGAACATCCTGAACTACTTCAAGAACACCGT
>ONJE01000127.1 GCA_900318045.1 uncultured Eubacteriales bacterium | reverse complement strand
CGGGGCGCTCCGCCCCCGATACCCCCGGCAAATTAGCCCAAATGCCTCCCCTGAAAGGGGAGGTGGCGCGCAGCGCCGGAGGGGTTCTCTCAGCTCGACTAATCAGAATTTCCTCCCTATTCTACCATATTCCCGGCTTTTACGCAAATTCACAGGAATAAAGTTGTGTTGGACGATATATTGTGTTACAATAGGGCGAGAAGAAAGCGGAAGAGGCGCGATGCGCCTGCATAAAGGAGAGATGGAATTGGACGCGATAGCGCAAGTGACTTCGAGCCCGATCTTTAAGTTCGACAGCTCGATACTGCTGTGGATACAGGACAACGTTCGCTCGGACTTCCTGACGCCCATCATGAAGGTGATCACCCACCTGGGGGACAAGGGCATCCTCTGGATCTTGGTGACGCTGGCGTTGCTGTGGTACTACAAAACCCGCAAGCTGGGCGTGCGGTGCATGGTGTCGATGGTGATCGGCCTGGTGATCACCAACCTCATCCTCAAGAACTGGGTGGCGCGGATCCGGCCCTACGAGCTGATCCAGGGGCTGGAGTGCATCGTCAAGAAGGCGGACGACTATTCGTTCCCATCGGGCCACACCACCAACTCGCTGGCCTGTGCCTGGGTGATTTTCCGCAGGGCCCCCAAGAAGTGGGGCGTGCCGGCGCTGATACTGGCCATACTGATCTCGCTGTCGCGGCTGTACGTGGGCATCCACTATCCCACCGACGTGCTGGGCGGCGCGGTGATCGGCATCGGCAGCGCGTGCCTGTCGCTGGCGCTGGTGCCGAAGCTGGAAAAGCGCTTCCGGAGGCAGTTCCGGAAGTTCTACCGGCTGGGCAAGCCGAATCGGACAGACGGATCACCGGAACGATGAGGCGCATACGCTGCATCATGCCAACGAATTCTGATTTGTCGAGATATGCTCGATAAATCAGAATGGTGTTGGTCGGGAAATGGGCTGATAACTCCCTCAGTCAGCCTGCGGCTGACAGCCCCCTCAAGGAGGGGGCCTGAACGGGAGCCTTGAGAAGATCCCCTTGTTTCAGCGCTTTCCAAAAGCCTCCCTCTCAGAGGGAGGTGGCCCCGTAGGGGCCGGAAGGAGTCCGTCTGACTAAAACCATCAGAATTCCCTGTCTGAACAGATACGTCATTCCCATACAAAAAGATCCTTCGCTTCGCTCAGGATGACACCACGAGGCTTGTCATCCTGAGCAAAGCGAAGGATCTTTTCACATACTCACCTGAACCACACAAAATCACAGAATGCGATGAACGCCGCGAAAACCGCGCCGAAGATCAGCACCACGGCCAGGGCCGCCTTGACGGCGGCCCACCTGTAGGCGCGGCGCTGCCGGGGTGTCAGCCCGAAGTCGGCGGGCCCGGGCTTGGGGGCCTTCTCCCGATCCCGGGAATACCAGGGCATGCCCTCCACGTTCATGTTCACGATGGTCTTGCCGTCGTCGCCTTCGGGCAGGCGGGGCCTTGTATCGCGCGCCATGGGCTACAGGACCTCCTTGCCGCCCACGGCTACGTTGTCCCGCTTCATCCGGGCCATGGTTTCCCCGGCCTTCGCCTTGGCCTCGGGGGTGTCGTACAGGTGGCAGGCGCAGAAGTGCTCCGGCTCCACCTCCAGCCACTCGGGCACGGCGTACTTGCACACCTCCATGCAGTGGGCGCAGCGGGTGTGGAACTTGCAGCCGCTGGGCGGGTTGGCCGGGCTGGGGATGCTGCCCCTGAGGATGATGCGGTTGATGCGGGCGTCCGGGTCGGGGATCGGTATGGCCGAAAACAGCGCCTGGGTGTAGGGGTTCAGGGGGTTCTGGTAGATCTTGTCGGTGAGCGCGTATTCCACCATGTTGCCCAGGTACATCACGCCCACCGCGTCCGAGATGTGTTCCACCACGGAAAGGTCGTGGCTGATGAACAGATAGGTCAGCCCGAAGTCGGCCTGGAGCTTCTTCAGCAGGTTGATGATCTGGGCCTGTATGGACACGTCCAGCGCCGATACGGGCTCGTCGCACACGATGAACTCGGGGGACAGGGCCAGGGCCCGGGCGATGCAGATGCGCTGGCGCTGGCCGCCGGAGAACTCGTGGGGGTAGCGGTCCTTGTAGTACTCCGGCAGGCCGCAGACCTCCATCACCCGGGTGATGTAGTCGTTGAACTCCGAGGGATCGACGATATTGTGCTCCCGCACCGCTTCGCCGATGATCTCGCCCACGGGCAGCCGGGGGGAGAGGCTGGAATAGGGGTCCTGGAACACGATTTGCATCTTCGGGCGCAGCTGGCGCAGCTCCTCCCTGTTCAGGGCGAAGATGTCCTGGCCGCCCAGCAGCACCTGGCCGGAGGTCTTCTCCTGGAGGCGCAGTATCGTCCTGCCGCAGGTGGACTTGCCGCAGCCGGATTCGCCTACCAGGCCCATGGTCTGGCCGCGCTTGATTTTGAAGCTGACGCCGTCCACGGCCCTGACGTTGCCGACGGTGCGCTTGAACACGCTGGACTTGATGGGGAACCACTTGACCAGGTTGTTCACCTCCAGCAGGTACTCGCCCGCCGCAGCGCGATTCACGTTCGTCTCAGTCATGTCAAAGCGCCTCCACGTCCACAGATTTCGGATAGCCCAGGACCTCGCCCCCGCCCATGAAGCGATAGCAGCTCACCACGTGGGTATCGCTGATGCGTATCTCCGGGGGATACTGGCCGGAACACTGGTCGCAGCGCATCTCGCAGCGGTCCCGGAAGTAGCAGTAGTTGGGCATCTCCACCGGGTTCGGCACGGTGCCGGGGATGTTGTACAGGGCGTCTGTCTTCTTGCCTACCACGGGCTTCGAGCGCATCAGGCCGATGGTGTAGGGGTGGGCGGGGTGGTGGAAGATGTCCTCGGTGGTGCCCTTCTCCACCACGCGGCCGGCGTACATGACCACCACGTAGTCCGCCATGCCGGCCACCACGCCCAAATCGTGGGTGATCAGCATGATCGAGGAATTGAGCTTGTCCTTCAGGCTGCCCAGCAGGTCCAGGATCTGGGCCTGAATGGTCACGTCCAGGGCGGTGGTGGGCTCGTCGGCGATGATCAGCGAGGGTCGGCAGGCCAGGGCGATGGCGATGCAAATGCGCTGGCGCATACCGCCGGACAGCTCGTGGGGGTACATGTTGTATACGCCCTCCCTGTTGGCGATGCCCACCAGCTCCAGCATTTCGAGGGTGCGGGCCCTGACATCCTCCTTGCTCATCTCCGGGAAGTGGAGCATGGTGACCTCGTCCACCTGATCCCCGATGCGGAACACCGGGTTCAGGGCGGTCATGGGCTCCTGGAAGATCATGGAGATGCGGTTGCCGCGAATCTTCTCCATGATGGAATTGGGGGTGTTGACGATGTTATAGGCCCTGCCGTCGCCCCCGCCCAGGTTGAAGCGGATCTCGCCGCCCACGGTCTGGCCCGAAGGTCGCTGGAGCAGCTGCATCAGCGACAGGCTGGTGACGGACTTGCCGCAGCCGGATTCGCCCACGATGCCCACGGTCTTGCCCACGGGCACCTCGTAGCTGACGCCGTCCACGGCCTTCACCACGCCCACGTCGGTGAAGAAGTAGGTGCACACGTTGTCAAATTCCACCACATTATCGGGGTTCTTCATCCGGGTGGTGTACAACGCCTCGTCCTTCGCCGCGTCCGTCCGGGCCTTTTCCAGCTTTTTGGTCACCCGGCGGTTGAAGCGGGTGATGCGCCGGGATTCCCTACCGGAGATATAGGAGCTCTTTTTCCCTTCGTTCGACATGTTCGGCACCTCCTATCGCTTAGCCTTCGGGTCATAGGCGTCGCGCAGTCCGTCGCCCACAAAGTTGAACGCGATGACCGTCATGCAGATCAGCAGGCCCACGGGAATCCATATGAAGGTGTAGTGCTGCATGGCCGAGGCCGACGAGACGGAGTTGATGATGGTGCCCCAGGTGGCCAGCGGGTGCTTGACGCCCAGGCCCAGGAAGGATAGCGTGGATTCGGTCAGTATGACGCTGCCCATACCCATCGTGGCCTGTACGATCAGCTGGGGCATGATGTTGGGCACCAGATGGTGGAATATGCGGTCCTTGACCCGTATGCCGGTGGCCTCGGTGGCCACCATGAATTCCTGTTCGCGCAGGGTCAGTATCTGGCCGCGCACCAGTCGGGCCACGCTGGCCCAGCCCATGATGCCCAGCGCCGCCATCATCACGATCAGGCGGATGTAGGTATCCATGCGCATGGCGTCCATCAGCGCGCCGATGATGATCATGATGGGCATGTAGGGCAGGCAGTAGAAGATGTCCACCAGCCGCATGATGAGCATGTCCACCCAACCGCCGTAGTAGCCGGACAGGCCGCCCATGATGACGCCCAGGAAGGTCTCCAGGAACACGACCACGAAGCCCACCATCAGCGACACCCGGCCGCCGTACATGATGCGGGCGAACACGTCGAAGCCGTCGCCGTCGGTGCCGAGGATGTGCTCGCCGGAGGGGGCGTCGAACATGTTGATGACGTAGATGATCTGCTGGCAGTTCACCACATATTCGCCGGTCTGGCTGCGGTTGAGGGTCAGCTCGGTCTGCTGGGTGGAGATGTTGCCGGCCTCGTCCACCACGTATTCGCCGGTCTCGGTCTGCATGGGCAGGTCGCAGGTCAGCGTGCCGGTCCTGGCGTCGGCGGCGGCCATCTCCCGGGCCTTTTCCGTCAACGCCTTCTTCAGGCCGTATTCCATGGTGTCCGCGCCGTCGTAGCGGCGCACCGAGAAGGGGGTCATCTCCATGAACGCGTTACCCGCGGCGTCCCGCACCAGCCAGCCGCCCTCTTCCTTCGACAGGGTCCAGCTCTGGCCGTCGGCCTCGAAGCTGCCGCCGGTGGCGGTGGCCAGCAGGGCATTGAGGTTCAGCGCCGGGGACACCTCCGCCCCGGCTATGCAGGTGCTGTTGGTCAGGCGGCTGTACACCTTCGCCAGCTGGGGTTCGACCAGCCGGTAGGCGTGCCAGGCGCCGCTCTCCTTCGCCAGGGCGTAGTCCTCGCCGTTGTAGGCAAAGCCGGTGCCGTCCAGGTGGATCTCGGCGTCCAGCGCGGCCTCGAAGCCGGCGTCCAGGGCCTTGCCCACGTACTGCACGCCGTCAAAGGAGGCGGTGATGGCGTAGGATTTGGCCTTGCCCCGGGTGTAGGCGTATTTCACGCCGTCCAGCTCGAAGACGCCGCCCTTGGCGTCATTGGCGATGGCGGCCCTGACGGCGTCCTCCAGGCCCTCCACCGGGTCGCGGACGAAGTCGAGCTTCTTGCCGACCATGCTGTAGGTGCCGATCTCGGACTCGCCGCTGCCGTAGGAGCAGACCTCCTGCACGTCAGCCGCTGAGGCCAGGTACACGTCGTCGGCCAGCTTTTCGATGCGGTAGGCCTTCCCGTCGCCCTTGATGTAGTCCACATCCGCGCCGGTGGCCAGCATGTTCTTGATGATGGAGTTCATCTTGTTGTTGACGGCGCGCTCCACCTGTGCGCCGCCCCCGACGTCGAAGCCGCTGTAGGCGGTGTTCTCCTTGACCATGGCGTAATCGACGTTGCGGGGCTCATATTTATAGAAGATCTGCTTCTGTCCGTAGGGGTAGAACAGCGGCCCTACGAAGGAGAACAGGAACATTATGATCAGCGTCACCGAGCCGAACACGGCCAGGCGGTTGCGGATGAACCGCTTGAACACCTGCCGGCCCGGGGAGAGCACCTTTACGCGGGACAGGTCGTCCAGCCTGACCTCGTCGCCCTGGGGCTGCGGGTCCTGGCCCGCGGCCTTGCGGGCCTTCAATACCTCGTTGAGGCTGTAGCCTTTGCCGTTCATGTCGCCACCCCCTCAGCTCAGCCGCACGCGGGGGTCGGCCGCGGCGTACAGCAGGTCGGAGATCAGGTTTCCCAGCAGCGTCAGTATCGATATGAACGCCAGGTAGAACATGATGAAGGGGATGTCCGCCTGGGTCATCGACGTGTACGAGGCGTAGCCGATGCCCCGGATGGAGAACAGCGTTTCGGTGATCAGCGCGCCGGAGAACAGCCCCGGCAGCGTGCCGCCCAGCATGGTCACCAGCGGGATGAACGTGTTGCGGAAGGCGTGGCGGTTGATGACCGTGCGCTCCGGCACGCCCTTGGCCCGGGCGGTGCGGATGTAATCGGCGGACAGGACCTCCAGCATATTGGTACGGGTGTAGCGCATCAGGCCGCCGATGGAGATGATCACCAGCGTGATCAGCGGCAGCACGAAGTGCTTCGCCACATCCAGGAATTTACCGAAATCAGACAGGGCCATGTAGTTGCGCCCCTGCATGCCCGACAGGTCGAACCAGCCGAGCTTGACGGAAAATACATATTTCAGCACCGTCGCCACGAAGAAGGTGGGCATCGAGATGCATACCATGGCGACCACCGTGGTGAAGTAATCGGTAAAGCTGTACTGCTTGCGCGCCGCGGTGATGCCCAGCGGTATGGCGATCAGTATTTCAAGTATGAACGCGGCGAGGCCCAGCGCGAAGCTGTACCACACCGTGTTGTGGAATTCCACGGTGACGGGCACGTTCCACACCCAGCTGTCGCCCCAGTTGCCCTTCACGGCGTTGCCGAGCCAGATCAGGTAGCCCCTGACCACGCCCTTGTCCATGCCGTACTGGGCGTTCAGGTCCGCCAGCCACTCGGCGTAGCTCTTGGTCGCGCCGGGGCGGGAGGCCAGCTCCCGCGCCTTGGTTTCCACAAAGCCCGAGGGCATGTTGTACATGAGCACGTAGATGATGAACATGACGAAGAACAGTATCAGAACGCTGTAGGCCAGGCGTTTGGCCGTATACTTCAGCATTGTTTTCCCACCTTCTGCCTGGCTGCGCCCCGGAGGCGCGAGGCCTTTATTGTGATAATGGTCGGTTGTGTGTGTTGGGGTAAAATCTGATTTGTCGCGGGCTATCGCCCGCTTGAAGGGGGACAGGTCCCCCTTCAATACATCCCCCTCAGATTTGCCTGAAATCGCAGGCGATTTCCGGGCG
>ONJE01000385.1 GCA_900318045.1 uncultured Eubacteriales bacterium | reverse complement strand
ACCGGCGACGCCCTTTCCGAATGAATGCAGTGGTGGCGTCTATGTCGCCGCTACAGGGCTTTCAGGGATTTTCCGTCTCATTTTATCGCGGGAACTTATGCTTTGGCTTGGTTGTATCGTTTAGCGCGCGGCTTTTCCTGTTCCCTGTTCCCTGTTCCCTGTTCCCTGTTCCCTTTGCACTACCCTTTGCACTACCCTTTGCATTTCCGCTAGCAGCTCGATAAATCAGATTATATATGCGACGAACAATTAATTCCCATCATTCTTCCCCCTCCAGCCTTTGCCTGGCCACGAGGTCGGCGAACATGCCGTTCTTGTCGATCAATTCCCTATAGGTTCCCTGCTCCACGATCCTTCCCCCGTCTATGAGCAATATCCGGTCGCAATTCCGGATCGTCGAAAGCCGGTGGGCGATGACGATGCGGGTACACTTCAGGCTGTCCAGGGCGTTGGAGACCTGCCGCTGGGTCACGTTGTCCAGGGCGCTGGTCGCCTCGTCGAAGATCAGTATCTTCGGCTTGGGGGCGATGGCGCGGGCGATCATGATGCGCTGCTTCTGCCCACCGGACACGCCGCCCTGGCCCTCGGAGATCATGGTCATCATCCCCATGGGCATATCCCGGATGTCGTCGGCGATTCCGGCGAGCTCGGCGGCCTCCCAGGCCTCCTCCAGGGTCAGCTGGGGCGCTGAAATGCTGATGTTGGCGAATATGTCACCCTGGAACAGCTGGCCGTCCTGGGTCACCACGCCCATCTTCCGCCGCAGCGACCGGGGGTCGATGGTGTCCAGGTCCCGCCCGTCGTAGTACACCGCGCCCTTCTGGGGCTTTTCAAAGCCCAGCAGCAGCCGCACCAGCGTGGACTTGCCGCAGCCGGTGCGCCCCACGATGGCCACGTACTCCCCGGCGCGAATCTTCAGCGACAGGTTTTGCAGCACCCAGGGGCCGTTCTCCTCGTAGCGGAACGACACGTGGCTCATCTCGATGGCGCCCGAAACGCTCGTCACCGGGATCTTTTCGGCGCTGACCTCCGGCTCGGCCTTCAGGATCGGCTCGGCCATCTCCAGCACCGGCTTGATGGCCGCCACCGACACGGCGATGCCCGCCAGCGCGGTGAAGGCCCCCATCAACTCGCCATAGGCGGCGCTGAAGCCGTAGTACTCGTGGGGCTTCACGCCGCTCTTGACGGCCATGTAGTACAGCACGATGGTGCCCACCAGCGAAATGGCCTTGGTGATGACGCCGTTCAGCTTCAGGAACGTGGGCGGGTTGTATTCCAGCTCGGCGTTCTGGGCGTACAGCCCCGCCCACCGGGCGAAGGCCCGCTTCTCGGCGCCGGACAGCCTTATCTTCTGGATGCCGCTGACCAGCGCATAGCTCATGCCCGATTCCTTCGCCGACAGCTGCATCTTCCGCCGGGAGACGCGCACCTGGGCCAGCGACGTCGCCACGCTCAGCACGAAGGTGGCCAGCACGATCACCACCGAGGGCACCACCAGCGCCGGCGCGAAGGAGAAGATCTGGAAGATGAACAGCAGCGACGACAGCGATGTCAGGCCCGTGGACAGTATGTTGTCCAGCAGCATGTCGCACAGCGAACCGACGGAGCTGGCCCGGTTGCTCAGCTCGCCGGAGGAGAACTTCCTGAAGAAGCTGACCGGCAGCGACAGCACCCGCATCATCACCGACGATTCCACGGCCAGCTGGGTCTTGGTGGAGATGCGCTCCATCAAAAGGCTCCTGGCCGCCCCGATCAACAGGCTCGCCAACGACGCGGACAGCAAGAACAGCGCCGTGCCCGCCAGCAGCGACACGTTGTGGCTCTTCATCACCGGGCCGGTCATGGCCGCCGAAAGCCGGGGCTCCACAAAGCCCACCAGCGTCACCGCCAGCGTGGCCAGCACGATCCATATGATGTCGCCCCGGGTGATGCAGTTCTTCATGAACATCAGCAGGTCGGGGATGCCCAGCTTCTTCATCGGCAGGGGCCGGTAGAAGCACAGCGCCTCCCTCGAAAGCTGCTGGGCCGTCCTGCGGTTCACCCCCACCCGCTTGCCGGTGGCGGGGTCCACGTAGCAATAGCCCACCAGCCCCCGGGGCAGCAGCGCCACCGCCGTGCCGCTGTCCTTCAGGAAGCCCAGCATCGGGCCGAAGGCGTCCCGTTGCCAGCCCGGTTCCAGCTTCACCTCGCGGGTCATCAGCCCCAGGGGCCGCAGCACATATTCCATCTGCTCGTCGAAGTCCTTGATGTCCTCGGGGGCTTCGACGGGCTTGTAGTGGTAATATTTCAGTATTTCATCCAGCGCCGCCTTGGCGATCAGGCGCTGGTCCCGAAGCCGCTGCGCCGCGTGGCCGCCCAGCACCGAGCCGGCCACCCGCACAAACGAATCCTCAAAGACCTCCTCGTCGCTGCGCATCCGCTGGCGAATCTGGTCGTCAAACCATCCCATGGGGTTTTCTCCTTTCAGTCGAAGTAACTGTTCAGTCGCATACAAATTCTGATATGTCGAGGCGTTAGCGGAATCGCCAAGGGTAGATCAAAGGGAAAGGGAACAGGAAAAGCCGCGCGCGAAACGATACAACCAGGACAAAGGAAACGTTTCCGCGATAAAATGAGACACGAAATCCCTGAAAACCCTGTAGCGGCGATACTGGTAGCACAATGACATTTATTCGAAGAGGGCGCCGCTGGTACAGCATGTACAATTTCATTATCCACGCGCCAGCCGCCATTCCTGTTCCCTGTTCCCTGTTCCCTTTATACTTCCCTTTGCGTATCCGTAAATATCTCGACAAATCAGAAGTTACCTGACTGAATAGTTGCCCTTGACTTTATGAACAATTCGGGTAAAATGGATTCAGAACACCAATCGGAGGATACAATATGAGCAACAAACCAACCCTCGTGATCATGGCGGCGGGCATGGGCAGCCGCTTCGGCGGCAACAAGCAGATCGCGCCCGTGGACGACGCCGGCCACATCATCATCGACTTTTCCATCTATGACGCCATCCGGGCTGGCTTTGGCCGGGTGGTGTGCGTCATCAAGCCCGAAATGGAGGCGGACTTCCGCAGGGCCATCGGCGACGCCGTGTCGAATCACGTGGAACTGCGCTATGCCTATCAGACCCTGGACGCCATTCCCGCGGGTTTTACCATCCCCGAGGGGCGGCAGAAGCCATGGGGCACCGGCCACGCCGTGCTGTGCGCGCTGGATCAGGTCAAAGGCCCCTTCGCCGTGATCAACGCAGACGACTTTTACGGCGCGGACGCCTTCCGGGCGGCGGGGGAATTCCTGGCCGCCGGGGGCGATGAAAACGAACATGCCATGGTGGGCTACAACATCGAAAACACGCTGACATATAATGGTACCGTGTCCCGAGGCGTGTGTGTCGGGAGGGACGGCTACCTGACCGACATCACCGAGCGCACCGTCATCGAGCCCAGGCCCGGCGGGGCAGCCTATACCGAGGACGGCGGCGCGAGCTGGACCTTTATCCCCGCGGGCACGCCGGTGTCCATGAACCTGTGGGCCTTCCGCAGGGGCGTGCTGGAAGCCTTCCCCCGTATGTTTGAGGATTTCCTGCGGGATACCGTGCCCGCCAACCCCCTGAAGGCGGAGTTCTACCTGCCCAACGTGCCCAAGGCGCTGATCGCCGCGGGAACGGGCCGGGTGCGCCTGCTGAACACCGATGAACGCTGGTACGGCATGACCTACCGCGAGGACGCCGAGGCTGTCCGCGCCGCCATCGCCGGGATGAAACAAAAGGGCGTGTATCCGGAGCGGTTGTGGAGGTAAATTCTGATTTATCGAGCTGTGCTCGATAAATCAGAATTGAGTGATTAGTGGTTAGTGGTTAGTGGATAGTGGTGGTGCAAATCCCTTCGGGATTTGTTTA
>ONJE01000334.1 GCA_900318045.1 uncultured Eubacteriales bacterium | reverse complement strand
TGCTGATGGCTATATCAACTCACCCTTCCACGATCACCATCTCGGTCCCCTCCACGGCCTCGTTCACCAGCGCGTCGACGTCCAGCTTCTCCTCGGCCTTCGGCATGGTGTCCAGCTTGGGTTTGGTGACGGGGTGGCGGGGTGTGAACACGGTGCAGCAATCCTCGTAGGGCAGTATGGAGGTCTCGTAGGTGTCAATCCTGTTCGCGATGTCCATGATCTCGGTCTTGTCCAGGCCGATCAGGGGCCGGAACACGGGCATATCCACCACGGCGTCAGTGCAGACCAGGGCGTCCATGGTCTGGGAGGCCACCTGGCCCAGGCTCTCGCCGGTGATCAGCGCCTGGGCGCCGAACTGCCGGGCGATGACCTGCGCGATGCGCATCATGAAGCGCCGGGTGATCAGCGTGCCCAGCTCGTCGGGGCACTTTTCGTGAATCTCCAGCTGGCACTTGGTGAAGGGCACCAGGTACACCCGCATCCCGCCGGAATACCAGGCCAGCTTCTTCGCCAGCTGCATGACCTTGTCCCTGGCCAGCTCGCCGGTATAGGGCGGGCTCTGGAAGTGGATGGCGCACAGCCGTACGCCCCGCTTCATCAGCTGGTAGCCGGCCACGGGCGAGTCGATGCCGCCGGAGAGCAGCAGCGCCGCCTTGCCGCCGGTGCCCATGGGCATGCCGCCCACGGCCATGATCTCCTGCACGCAGATGTAGGCGTTGTCCCTGATCTCCACGATCAATTTGTGCTGTGGCTTGTGGACATCCACCTTCAAATTCGGGTTGGCCTCCAGGATGCGGTGGCCCAGTTCGGCGGCCAGCTCCATGGAGTTCATCGAAAACTTCTTGTCGCTGCGCTTGCCCTGCACCTTGAAGGTGCCGGAACAGGGGGCCATCATTTTTACACACTGTTCGGCGATGACATCCACATCCTTCTCCATCTCCACCGCGGGGCTGACGGAGTACACGCCGAACACCTTCGTCACGCAGTCGATGCAGGCCTGCAAATCGTTGAAATCGGAAACATAGACCCGGGAATCGGACAGCCAAACGTGGCCGCCCAGGGGCTTCACCACCCGCTTGACGTTGTCGGTGAGCACCTTCAGAAAGTGGGGGCGGTTCGCGCCCTTCAGGAATACCTCGCCGTATCGGACGAGCAGAACATCCCGCATAAGTACCTTTATCTCCTTTGGAACCGCTTCAGCTGGTCATACAATGTACCAATTTTGTCGGCGGCATATTCGATTTCTTCGTCGGTGGTGTGGGGGCTGAGGGAAAAGCGCACGGCCCACTCAGCCTCCCGGGGCTTTATCCCCATGGCGGTCAGCACACCGCTGACCTTCAGCTTTTTCGAGGAGCAGGCCGAGCCCGTGGAGACATACACCCCCTCGCCCTCCAGCGCGTGGAGCATCACCTCGCCCCGTACGCCGGGAAAGCCCAGGTTCACGATGTGGGGCGCGCCGTCTTTCGGTTCGGGACCGTTGACGATCACGTCCGGAACAGCCGACTGCACCGCCTCCACCAGCCGCAGCTTCTTCGCCATCAGCTTTCCGGGCATGTCCGGCCCCATTGCGAGCATGTCGGCGATGGCGGCGTCCATACCCGCGATGCCCGGGGTGTTCTCGGTACCCGAGCGCAGGCCGGACTCCTGTCCCCCGCCGATGTGGAGGGGTTGCAGGCGCACGTTCTTTTTGAAGATCAGTGCGCCCACGCCCTTGGGCCCGTGGAGCTTGTGGCTTGAAACGGTGTACAGGTCGGCCAGCTTCATGTCGAAGGGCACCCTCAAAAAGCCCTGCACGCCGTCCACATGGATCAGCGCCCGCCCGTTCACGGTGTCGTGCAGCCGCTCGGCGTCCAGTACCGCGCCGGTCTCGTTGTTCACCTGCATACAGCTGACCAGCGACGCGCCGTCATCCAGCGCCTTCTCAAGCTCATCCCATAGCAGCTGGCCCGCGGCGTCCACGCCGATGATGCGCACATCGTGGCCCTGTCCGGCAAGGCGGTTGAAGGCCTCGCGCACGGAGGGGTGCTCCACCGCGCTGAAGGCGAGGACCTGTTTGCCCCGCATACGGCCCACCGCGCCCAGTATGGCCAGATTGTTGGATTCCGTGCCCCCGGAGGTGAACACGGCGTCGCAGGCCGCGCTGCCGACGGCCTCCAGCAGCCGTCCCCGGGCGTCCCGCAAGGCCTTGAATGCCTCCACGGCAGGCTTGTAGACGGCGGAGGGATTGTACCAGCCCTCCCGCAGGCACGCTTCCATCGCGGCGATGGCCGCCTCGCAGGGCCGGGTGGTGGCGCTGTTGTCAAGATATGCTCGCTGCATAGCCGCTCCTGCCCTCTTCGTCGTACCAGGCGTCCCGCGGCAGGTAGTTCTTGCTGCGGATCATGGCCACCATCTCGTCGGTCAGCTCCAGCACGATCACGTGCTTGACGCCCTTACGCTGAAAATAGAAATAGTACAGCTTGGCGTCACGGTTGACGAACCAGTTGTGGACCTTGATGCCGGGTTCGCTCAGCGTCTTTTTGAAGGCCGGTCCGGCGGCGGGGCCGCAGCGAATGACGTCCTTCATCTCCAGTGCCGTCAGGTACTTCCGGCGCTTGTTGTTCAGCACCCGGGAGACGTCCAGGTTGCCGTTGGTGAAGGTATAGTCGTACTCCACCCGGCAGTTGTCGCTGCCCCGCCACAGCAGGTAGGCCGCGCCGCCGAACACGATCGCCAGCACCAGGTTCTGCCACACAAACGCCATGGCGCCCGTCTCCGGGTTGATGCTGATGACGCCGGCCAGCGAAAATGCCGCGACCATCGCGAACACCACGATGACCGCCCAGCAGGCGTAATACAGCACCGTGTACAGGCCTTGCTTACGCCGCACGGCGATGGTCTCAAGGAAATCGTCCATTTGGATACACCTCCCAAGTCCCCCGATGTGCGCGGGACTTTTCAAGTCAAAATTCCACAGATATATTATAGCACAATTTCCGGTATTGTCGAGAGATAAACATAAAATTGACCCATTAATCTTTGCGTTGGATTGCACGATGTGATATAATGACAGGTAAATTCTGATTAATCGAGCTGTGGCTCGATGAATCAGAATTGAGTGATTAGTGATTAGTGGTTAGTGGTTAGTGGTTAGTGGCTAGTGGTGGTGCAAAT
>ONJE01000379.1 GCA_900318045.1 uncultured Eubacteriales bacterium | reverse complement strand
ACCGTCGATACCGCAGGGGGACCGACCTCTTCCGACCCGACCTTGCGGCCGGCCCACCTTCCCCTGCTTCCGCGCTTGCGCCAGGGGAAGGCTTTTGGTCGCACCAGCCGCTATTTCTAATCCCTAATCCCTATTCCCTAATCCCTGAGCCTCAGCTCGATATATCAGAATTTATACCACAAATTCATCCGTCACCGACGGCTTCAGTGTCCATCCGCGCAGTGTTCCACCGCTGAGCGTATAATTGAACTCCCTTTCTGTAGGGTAGACATGGGTTGTGAACGTCGCCTCGCCATCATTGGCGAAGATCTCTGCCGAGCAGCGGTCGATGAGCACGCGCAGCTTTTTCAGCGGCGCGTCCAGGGGCATGTCCAGCACTTCGCCCACTGCCTGGTTGAAGCGCCTGTCCATGCCGCTGCGGTCGACGGTGCAGCGCTTGACCCGGCTGTCATAGTGCAGCCGCAGGCCGCCGGTGCCGTCCGTCCGGGTAAACAGGTTGAAATCCAGGTCCTCATTGCCGGAGGCGGTCAGCTCCAGCTCGCACACCGCGGGCAGCGTGCCATCCGGCGTAATCGCTGTATCCCGCAGGGTCGCCAGCCCGGGCAGGGGCGTTTGGACCAGCTTCCCGTCCCGGATGCGCAGCTCCCTGGGCAGGGACAGGCTGCCCTCCCAATCCTCTTCTTCGGTGGGATAGTGGTTGTCCGGCAGGCCGATCCAGGCGATCAATATCGCCCTGTCCGTCTCGCCGATGGACGCCGCACCCTGGGCTGCATAGAAGTCGAAGCCGTAGTCCAGGTGGCGATAGGGGCCGTCGGGGGTGAAGGTCAGTGTGTCGTAATCCATGTTGCCGATCAGGTATACGTTGTGGTTCGTGCTCTCGCCCCGCCCCGGCAGCTTCGTGTACTGGGGCGAGAAGATCAGCACGTCCCGGCCGCTGATGTTCACGATGTAGGGGCATTCCCACATGCCGCCGAAGGCTTCGTAGCCCGGCACCTTCAGCTCGCCGGCGAAGCGCCAGCCCGAGAGCAGCTGCCGGGATTCATAGATCAACACGCAGCCCCGCCTGTCCAGCGTCTGGGCGCCGATGAAGATGTAGTACTTCCCCTTTTCCTCGTTCCACACCACCTTCGGGTCGCGCTGGTGCTCGCTGTGGTCGTCCCGGGGGCCGAACAGCGGCTTTTCCAGCTTGCGGGGCCGACCGTCTTCGCCCAGCACTGCCGCGCAGGTGTAGGGGGTACGGGTCCAGTCCTCATCCCGGTGGTTGCCGGTATAGAAGAACACCAGCGCGCCGTCCCTCGAGATGGCGCTGCCCGAGTGGGCGCCCCGGTTGTCATAGAAGCAGTCCGGCGCCAGGCCTATGCCCGTGTTCTGCCAATGAATGAGGTCGGAGCTGGTGACATGATACCAGTATTTCAGTCCGTGTACCGCGCCCCAGGGGCACCATTGATAGCACAGGTGCCAGGTGCCCTTATGCAGCGCGAAGCCGTTGGGGTCGCTGCTCAGGCCGGTGATGGGCTGCACATGCCAGCGCTGCCGATAGGCCGAGGTCTTTATGCGCTCGTACAGCCCGCGGATGTCCTCCGGCCCCTGCAATACGCGATAGCGTTCCTCGCGAGTCCATTCCTTCATATAACCCACTCCTCTCTGCTGGAGATTGTTTCAGATATCATATCAATATCATAACATGAAACGGCGTAAAAAGCTATGCTAAAATGCAAAATGGCGTGAATACGTTAATTTTTGCAAAACCCCTGTGGACAAACTATGCCATTCAGGTGAATTTACGGGGAATTCGGCAAAATATTGTTGACAAACGGGCATATCTAAAGTAAAATAAAGTTTGCAGGTCAAGAAGTCCCTGGGCTTTTTGAACCCCTGCGGACGGCGGTTTGAACGAACCGGGGTTTCGTCGGATCGCCTGATGGTGCGGGAACGCGCGGGTGTAGCTCAATGGCAGAGCTCCAGCTTCCCAAGCTGATCACGTGGGTTCGATTCCCATCACCCGCTCCATTCGCAATACAACCCCATGAATATTTTTAGGGAGGAATTTCCAATGGCAAAGGCAAAATTTGAGCGCAATAAGCCGCATGTCAACATCGGCACGATCGGTCACGTCGACCACGGCAAGACCACCCTGACGGCGGCCATCACGATGGCACTGGCCCAGGTTGGCGGCGCGGAGGCCATGCGCTATGACCAGATCGACAAGGCGCCCGAAGAGAAGGCCCGTGGCATCACGATCAACACCGCGCACGTCGAGTATCAGACCGAGAAGCGTCACTATGCTCACGTGGACTGCCCCGGCCATGCTGACTACGTGAAGAACATGATCACCGGTGCTGCCCAGATGGACGGCGCGATCCTGGTTGTGTCCGCCGCTGACGGCCCGATGCCGCAGACCCGCGAGCACATCCTGCTGGCCCGTCAGGTTGGCGTGCCCTACATCATCGTGTTCATGAACAAGACCGACCAGGTGGACGATCCCGAGCTGCTGGAGCTGGTGGAGATGGAGATCCGCGAGCTGCTGAACGAGTACGAGTTCCCGGGCGACGACATCCCGATCATCCAGGGTTCCGCGCTGCTGGCCCTCGAGGCGCTGACCGCGGGCAAGGACGCGAAGACCACCCCCGAGTGCAAGTGCATTTTCGAGCTGATGGA
>ONJE01000378.1 GCA_900318045.1 uncultured Eubacteriales bacterium | reverse complement strand
GTACGCACATAGTCGGAGCTCAGCACTTCCAGCATGGAGGAGCGCTGGGTCCTGACCACGCTGGCAAGCATGTTGAAGCCCTGGGTGATCGTAGGCAGTATGAAGCTGGTCCAGTCATTGTTGAAAGCCGACGGAAGCATTTTCCATTCCAGCGCGAACAGCAGGATCAGCATGGTGCCGACCCAGAAGGTGGGCGCGGAAACGCCGATCATGGCAAACACGCTGATGGAGTAGTCCCACACGCTGTTGCGCCGTACGGCGGCGATGACGCCCATGGGAACGGAAATGATCAGCGCCACCAGCATGCCCAGCAGGCTCAGCGTGACCGTATAGGGGATCGCGGCGAAGAGCCGCTCGGACACGGGATTGCCCGTATACCAGGACATGCCGAAATCGCCGTGCAGGAGATTCCAGATATACCGGCCCAGCTGGACGAAGAACGGGTCGGTGATACCCAGCTTCTGCCGGGTCTCGACGATCAGCTCAGGCGTCGCGTCGGCACCCAGCAGCAGCGCCACCGGGTCGCCGGGGGTAAGATACATGATAAGATACACGATAAAGATAACTGCTACCGTGACTGGTATCATGTACAGAAGTCTCTTCAAAGAGTATTTTATCATTGCATCACCTTCAAATGTAACCCCGGGATTGCCCGCAGGGGGCAATCCCGGTAAAATGTGGCGCTATTCAGGATATTACTCGTAACGGATCGTGTTGTACCAGTAGGTGGTCTCGACATTGATATTCACACCGCTGATGCCGGTGCGGGCCAGCGCATAAAGATTGCTGTTGAACATGCCGATCCAGGGGCAGTCATCGCACAGGATCTTGTTGATCTGGTGGTAGTATTCCATGCGCTCTTCCTCGTTCAGGGTCGCCTTGGCTTTGACCATCAGCTCGTCCACTTCGGGGTTGACATAGTGGGCATAGTTCTTGGCGCCGATGCCGGAGGCCTGGAACTGGCGGCCGACGAACAGCTCGGGATCATTGTAGAACGCGGTGTAGTCGAAGGCCATATCGTACTCGTTGTTGGCCATGACCTCAGTCAGGATGGTGTTGTCGATCCTGGTGTAGTTCATGGTGATGCCGACCATGCTCAGGTAAGCCTGGACGACCTGAGCGACGCGCTCTTCAGCGTCGGTCTTGACGCAGGCCTTGATCTCCTGGCCGGCGTATCCGGACTCGGCCACCAGGGCAGCCGCCTTCTCAGGATCATAGGTGTACGGGTCTTCCTTCGCGCCGAATACGGTGGGCGCCCAGACGTTGGACCATACCTTGCCGTAGCCGTTGTAGCCGACTTCCAGGCAGTCCGCGCGCTCGATGGCCCAGGCCACAGCCTGGCGCAGCGCCTTGTTGGTGAAGGGGCCCTTCTCGCAGTTCAGGGCGATGTAGTAGATGGTGGAGGACTCCTGCTGGAGCACCTCTACGTTCGGATCCTTCAGGCAGTCGTCCATGGCCGCGGTATCGAAGTTGACGTTGACGTCCGCTTCGCCGGTCTGCACCATGATGGTACGGGTGGTGGCTTCGGGGATGATGCGGAAGATCAGCTTTTTATTGAGGGCCGCATCGTTGGGATCGAAGTAGTTTTCGTTCTTGATCAGGGTGCAGGAGTTGCCGATGTTGCGCTCGCCCAGCACATAGCGGCCGGTAGCGCCGTAGCGGACCACGTCCTCCCAGGGGCACTCGCCGGCTTCGGCCTTGTCGATCCAGGCCTTGGACAGGATGGTGCAGGCGGAGTTGGACAGAGCGGTCAGCATGGAGCCGTAAACCGTGCTGGTGGTGATGCGCAGGGTCTCTTCATCGACCTTCTCGAATTTTTCGACGGGGCCCAGCAGCGTCTTGCCGGAAGAAGACTTCGTCTTGGCGCGCTCCAGGCTGTAGATCACGTCGTCCACGGTCAGGACGGTGCCGTCATGGTAATGCACGTTCTGCGCGATCTTGAACTCCCAGGTGTAGTCGTCGACCTGCTTGTAGGACGTGGCGAGCACCGGGACAGGATTGAAGTAGTCGTCGGTCTCATACAGACGGGAGACCATGTTCTTGAGCACGTTCTTGTTGTTCGTGTCGGTGGAGGCCGTCGGATCGAAACCGATGACGTCGGAGGACTGTACGATGGTGATCGTGCCGTCCCATTCCGCCAGCGCTGATACCGTGGTGAACAGCATCAGGCAGGCTACTACCAGGCAAGCCAGCTTCTTCCAGAGTTTCATAGAGATTCTCCTTTCTGCTTGTGTTGTTCAATTGTAACGTTTTCCGGCAGTATAACTGCCCCTTATAAATATGATAATATAATATATGCTCGTTGCTTGTCAATATACACTTTAACTATATAATTGGTTAAATTTTGTCCGTTTTGACCAAATTTAACTCAATCGAGGCCGGATAAATGTATATAACTGTATATATTTGCGGCTTTCAGGCGGCTTGTCTGAGCGTTTCAGAACGGCAGGTCACTTCTTCCCGGTTTTCAGGTATTTGCGGATCTGGTCCGCGGAAAGGCCCTCAAGACCCATCTGCTTCAGGTCGATGCCTTCCTTCCGCCAGTCCCGGCCGTGAGCCACGCTGTAAATGCTGATGATGCCGTCCATGACCGGCGTGGGCACCCCGAGGTGCCGTCCCAGCTCGCTCCAGGGGACCAGGCCGTTGGGGCAGTCCTCGGTGAGGTA
>ONJE01000395.1 GCA_900318045.1 uncultured Eubacteriales bacterium | reverse complement strand
CTGCGGTTTTTCGCCTTGAAATGCAACCTGATGGCCTCGAAACTGCATCTCCCGGCATTTAGAAACACACTCTAGTATTCCGTCCAGGCGCAGCGGCGGTATCCCGTGCGCGGGAAGCGCGCGCGATACCCTTTGCCGCCACAGTGGCGGCCCGGGGACCTCCCTACAGACGATACGTTTGATCGGACTGTTACAGATACTTGGCATCAATACCTGAGAAACGCGCAATATGCCTTGTAGGCCTCCCACAGGTCGGCCTTGGAAACCAGCTCCCAGGGGGCGTGCATGGACAGCACGGGCACCCCGCAGTCGATCACGTTCATGGCGTATTCAGCGCAGAACCTGGCGATGGTCCCGCCGCCGCCGACATCCACCTTGCCCAGCTCGCTGGTCTGCCAGCATACGTTCGCCTCGTCCATCACCCGGCGCACGGTGGCCATGTACTCGGCGTTGGCGTCGCTGGCGCCGCTCTTGCCCCGGGAACCGGTGTACTTGTTGAAGCACACGCCCTGGTTCAGCATGGCGGCGTTCTTCTTCTCGAACACGCTGGAATAGGTGGGGTCAAAGCCGGCGCTGACGTCGCTGGAGAGCATGCGGCTGTTTTGCAGCGTCCGGCGCATGACCAAATCGCCCTCGTAGCCCATCAGTGCGGCCAGCTCGGCCACGGTGTTTTCAAAGAAGCGCGAATTCATGCCTGTAGCGCCCGCGCTGCCGATCTCCTCCTTGTCCGCCAGCACCGCGCAGAGGGTGCGCTCGGGCATGTCCTCGAAGTCGACCAGGGCCATCAGGCTGGGATAGGCGCACACCCGGTCGTCGTGGCCGTAGGCCAGTATCATGCTGCGGTCCAGGCCGGCATCCCTGGCGCGACCCGCGGGCACGACCTCCAGCTCGGCGGAGATGAAGTCTTCCTCCTCCACGCCCCAGTCCCGCTTCAGCACAGACAGCACCGCCCGCTTCACCGGGTCCTTCTTCGAATCCGAATCCGCGCCGCCCTCGGGCTGGCTGCCGATCAGTATATTCAGTGCCTCGCCGTCCACGAACTTCGATGCGGCTTTGCCCATCTGCTCCTGGGCCAGGTGGGGCAGCAGGTCGGTGATGCACAGCACCGGGTCATCGTCCGCCTCGCCGATGGACACCTCGACGGTGTCGCCGTCCCGCTTCACGATCACGCCATGCAGCGCCAAGGGAAGGGCCAGCCATTGGTACTTCTTGATACCGCCGTAGTAGTGGGTGTCCAGGTAGGCCAGGGCCTCGTCCTCGAACAGGGGGTTCTGCTTCACGTCCAGGCGGGGGGAGTCGATGTGGGCGCCCAATATGTTCATGCCCTTCCCGATGCTTTGGCGGCCCACGATGAAGGCCACGAAGCTCTTGTTCATCCACTTGCGGTATACCCGCTCTCCCGGACCCAGCAGCTCGCCGGTCTTGATCAGCGTGTCCAGGTTGCGAAAGCCCGCGGCCCGGCAGATGCGCTCCGCCTCGGCGGCGGCCTCACGCTCGGTCTTGGCGTTGTCCAGGAATACCCGGTAGGCGTCGGAGAAGGCGGACAGCCTCGCCCGCTCTTCGGCCGAATACTGCTCCCATGCGTTCTTTCGGTACATATATATTCCTCCAGTCATTTGATTCAGATCCCTCGTTCTGCTAAAAGATGACAACGCGATGTGCATGATCCTGTCATCCTGAGCGGAGCGAAGCGGAGTCGAAGGATCTCTCCCTTTAAGGGCATCTTCGACTTGCAAAAACGTTGACTGCCCTTCACAGATACATATCATCAGTATGCGTCTTCAGCCACTTCTTCCAGACCCCGTAGTCCGGCAGCTGCTGCCCCACCAGTGCCCAAAAGCGGGGCGAGTGGTTGAACTCGTGCAGGTGGCACAGCTCGTGGACCACCACGTAGTCCAGAGCCTGGGGCGGCGCCATGATCAGCTTCCAGTTGAAGTTGAGGTTGCCCTTGCGCGAACAGCTGCCCCAGCGGCTCTTCTGCTCCCGGATGGCGACACGGCCCGGGGTCGCGCCCACCCGTGGCGCGTAGTAATCCAACCGCTGACGGATGCGCTTCAGCGCCACGGTGGACAGCGTCGAGCGGATGGCGGCCCGCACGTCGGGGTCGCTGTCCGGGTTCGGCAGGGTCAGCTGGTATTCTTCTCCCACCAGCCTGCCCGACCGCCGGTTACCCTGTCGCAGCCGCAATATACAGTGCCTTCCCTCGATCAGGATCGGGCTGCCGTCAGTGACGGGGTGGGCCCTGCGGTCTGCCTCCAGCCGTTCCTCGGTCTGACGCTGCATCTCCAGCAGCTGGTCCGCGCGCTGGCGCACCATCTCATCCACATCCCGCAGGCGCAGGTACTTCGGCGCGTACACCCGCAGCCCCGCCTCCGGCAGCGCCTGGAACAACACGTTCTGCCGGGAGGATTGGATCAGGGTGTATTCGATGCGCCGATTCCCGGCGATAACAGCGCGCTTCATTCGAAGACCTCCAGAAATTCTGATTTGTCGCGGGCTTACGCCCGCTTGAAGGGGGACAGGTCCCCCTTCAATACATCCCCCTCAGATTTGCCTGAAATCGCAGGCGATTTCCGG
>ONJE01000373.1 GCA_900318045.1 uncultured Eubacteriales bacterium | reverse complement strand
ATGCGCCGGATCCACCAGCCGAAGCCGTCCTCCCGCATTTGATCCCAGCGGTAGAGCGGGTTGCCCCAGAGCTGGCCGTCCGCCGTAAACGCGTCCGGCGGCACGCCGGCCACCTCGGTGGGCACGTTGTCCTCATCCAGCTGGAACCACTCCGGCGCGGCCCACACGTCCGCGGAATCCATGGCCACATAGATCGGGATATCCCCGATGATGCCGATGCCGTTCTCGTGGGCGTAGTCCCGCACCGCTTTCCACTGACGGAAGAACAGAAACTGCAGGTAAATGTAAAAATCCACGTCCTCGCGCAGCAGCTCGGCGTATTTTTCCACCGCGCCGTTCTTGCGCAGGCGGATATCCTCGTCCTCCCACTCGGTCCAGGGACGCATGACGAAGCGCCGCTTCAGCGCCATGAACAGCGCGTAGTCGCGCAGCCAGCCGGCGTTTTCTTCGGTGAAGGCCTCCACCTCCGCGCGGTCCCTTTCAAGACCGCGGGCGGCGGCCTTGCGCAGCACGTTGAACCTCTTTTGATAGAGCGTGCCGTAATCCACTTTCTCCGGGTCGGCTCCCCAACGGATCCTGCCGTACTCCGCGCGGGTCAGCAGCCCGTCCTCCCGGAGCAGGTCGAGATCGATGAAATAGGGATTGCCCGCGAAGGTGGAAAAGCTCTGGTAAGGGGAATCGCCGTAGCCGGTGGGGCCCACCGGCAGGATCTGCCACCAGCGCTGCTTCGCCGCTTTGAGGAAATCAATAAAATCGAAGGCGGCCCTGCCCAGCGTGCCGATCCCGTAGGGGGAGGGCAGCGAGAAGATGGGACATAGTATGCCGCTTGAACGTTCCAGCATAGCCGATCACCCTTTCACCGCGCCGGCGGCCACACCCTTGATGATGTATTTCTGACAGGTGAGGTAGAAAATGATGATGGGGATGATGGAGAGCAGGATCAGCGCCATGGTGGCGCCCATATCCACCGATCCGTAGGAGCCCTTCAGGTATTGGATGTGGATCGGGATCGTCATGTATTTCGTGCGGTCCAGCACCAGATAGGGGAGCAGGTAGTCGTTCCACACCCACATGATCTCCAGCACGCCCACGGAGATGAGCGTCGGCTTGAGCAGGGGCAGCACCACGAGGAAGAAGGTGCGGATCGGGCCGCAGCCGTCGATGGCGGCCGCCTCCTCGATCTCCAGCGGGATACTCTTGACGAAGCCGGAGAACATGAACACCGCGAGCCCCGCGCCGAAGCCGAGGTAGACGACGGGGATCGTCCACGGGGTATTGAGCTTCAGGGAGTCGCTGGTCCGCGCCAGCGTGAACATCACCATCTGGAACGGCACGATCATGGAGAACACGCACAGGTAGTAGACGATCTTACTGAACAGCGTGCCCACCCGCGCCACGTACCAGGCGGCCATGGAGGTGCACAGCAGGATCAGGAAGGTGGAGACCACGGTGATGAGCAGGCTGAACAGCACGCTCTTCCAGAAGGGATAGTTGCCGAAGGTCATGCCCTTGATATAATTCTGCAGGCCCATCCAGGTCTGTTCGTTGGGCAGCGCGAAGGTGGCGGTGTTGATGGAGGCGTTGCTCTTGAAGGAGTTCATGAGCACGATCGCGATGGGCAGCAGGTAGACCACCGACAGGATCGCGAAGGAAACGCTCAGCAGCGCTCTGGAACGGCGCTGTTTTTTCAGCAAAGAGGAATTCATTACTGCTGCACCTCCTTTTTACGGGTGGAAGAAAGCTGCACGATGGAGATGACCGCCACGAGGATGAAGAAGACCACGGCCTTGGCCTGACCGGGCCCGCGGGAGGATTTTGTCTCGTACAGGGCGCGGTAAATGTTCAGGGCCAGCATTTCGGTGGTGTGGATCTCCCCGTCGAAGGGGCGGCCGCCGGTGAGGGCGATGTTCTGATCGAACAGCTTGAAGGAATTGGTGAGGGTCAGGAACGTGCAGATGGTGATGGAGGGCATCACGTTGGGGATCGTGACATGCCACAGCGTTTTCCAGGCGGAAGCGCCGTCGATCTTGGCGGCCTCGATGATGTCCTCCGGCACGCTCTGGATCCCGGCGATGTAAATGATCATCATGTAGCCGATCTGCTGCCACGCCATCAGGATCACCAGGCCCCAGAAGCCGAACTTCGATTCCAGCACAAGGGAGGTGTCGAAGTGGATCAGGATGCCCTCGAAGATGGTGGACCAGATGTAGCCCAGCACGATGCCGCCGATCAGGTTCGGCATGAAGAACACGGTGCGGAACACGTTGGAGCCCTTGATGCCCCGGGTGAGGGCATAGGCCACCGCGAAGGCGAACACGTTGATCACCACAAGGCTGACTAGCGTGAATACCGCGGTGTACCAGAAGGCGTGCCGGAAGCCCTCGTCGGTGAAAATGTCTTTATAGTTGGCAAAGCCCGACCACTTCCAGTCACGGGTGAGCTTGAATTTTGTGAAGGAGAGGAACAGGCCTTTGACGAAGGGGTACAGGAACCCGATGCAGAAGGCCGCGAAGGTGGGCAGCAGGAACAGCGGGAACATCCGCTTGATGGGACGGCGCACCAGCTTTGAGTTGAGCGCGTTGCCGTCGGCGGCTTTTCTGTCCACGTTGTTGAGCACCACGGCGATCATCGTCAGGCCCAGCAGCATGATGGCGGCGCGCCACCAGGAGCCGGCGTCCTCCAGCGCGTAGGACCAGGTCTGCAGCGTGCCCGT
>ONJE01000367.1 GCA_900318045.1 uncultured Eubacteriales bacterium | reverse complement strand
ATCAGGCCGGCAGAGTCCTTCACCTTGCGCACCTCGATGATCAGGTTCACCGCATCGTTGTGCACGCTCTCGGTGCGCACGTTGTACCACTTCGCATACCTCTTCACGATGCCCATGGTTTGCGCTTCGTCATAGGGATAGCTGCCATCCAGCACCAGTATGCGGTTGCGGGCCACCCCCGGTACCTCGTCTGACAACAGTATCGCGATGCCCAGGATCAGCGTCAGCGGCAACGCGATGAAGTACAGCCCCGCCCCGCAGATGATGCCCGTAGCGATGGACCAAAACAGGAACACCAGGTCCAACGGATTCTCCGTCCTGAAGCGCACGATGGACAGCGCGCCCACCATGCCCAGCGACACCACCACGCTGGCCTGGATCGTCAATATCACGGAGACCGTTATGACGGACAAGGCCACCAGCGACACCGCGAACTCCTTGGAAAAGAAGTATTTCCTCGATTTGAAATAGTACACCGTGCAGATCACCAGCGCAATCACCAGGCACACCAGCATCGCCAGCACCGCATACCGAAACGTGATCTCGGTATTGGCATACGATGTCAAAAATCCCTTCTTGAAGATGTCCTTGAAGCCCATTAATCTGTCCCTCCGTATCTTTTCATGATGATTTCGGGCCGTTCCCGGAAAAACTGTTCTATGTTATCGCAGCCTTCATAGAAGTCGTCCAGCGTCATGGTTGCGTGGCTGAAGCGCAGGTACTTCTTAACGATGGCCTCAGCCATGCGCTGTTTGTAATCCGCAATGAACGCGCTCACCCGCTCCGGTGAGAAGGTGTCCACGGAGAGCGCCAACAGTTTTTCCCGAAGCGCCTTCGAAAACGACTCGTTTTTCAACAGGCCGGCGAACATCGGATCCCGATTGGCGGCGTCCTTCATGGTGTTTGCCCTCACCCATTCCAGGTGCATGCCCTGTTCAACATCGTACAATATCCATCGCCAACGGCAGTCTCCGCAGTTGGTATCATCCATGAAGCGCGTGCGCCACAGGGCGATGTTGTTGATCGGCCAGTCGGAATTGCCGATATATATTTCCATGGCGAAATAGTCGATGCAGGACTGTATGTCCAGCAGTTCGCAGGCCCGGGCATAGTTGTCCGGATCGCGCATGTCGTGATTGGCGATGTACTCCACCATGTCGTTGTAGAGGGCTTCATCCTCGTCCTGCCCGATCTCGACGTGGCCGTGCTTGATTCCGACGATATTCCGGGGATCAACGCCATACTTTTGGCTCAGGTAATCCGCCTTGAACCGTGGCGAAAGCCAGAATACGCCCCAATACTCCCCGTCCAGGAACAGAACACAGGGCGCCATCTCACGGTCGGTGAAATCCATGCCGTCGGTCAGCGTCTCTGCAAGGTAGTCCGCCAGCAACAGCTCGCTGGGACCGTAGTACAGCGTAAGCCGGTTCAGTAAATAGCGCGTGTCGAACAGATTCCCGGTATCCAGCGTCGATGATCCGTATTGCTTTCGCGCGTAGATGTTCAGGTTCTTGGGAAGGTTTGCCCGGGTGGCTTTGCCCTGAATGCGAATGCCGAATTGGCCGGAGAACACCGTTTCGCCGTGCGCATCGAAGCAACAGATCGAGGCCGGCCGCTCCCAGTCCCTGCCCCGCTGGTTATAATTGGCCTCCCAGCCAAACACGTTGGTCTTGTCGCCCTCGACATAGCCGTCCCTGACCGTTTGGGCAAAGAGATCGCCCAGCACGTATATGCCCTTATTGGCGTCGAACAGGTTGACGGGCTCGGTAACGATGGACATGATGTTCATGCCCTCATAGCCGCGCTTCTCACCGAAGCCCACAAAGTAGACCGCGTCGCATACCGGGCTGTGGTTTCCCTGCTTATCGATGCAGACTGCACGCACCACGGTCGCCTTGTCCACGGGCGCGTCGGGCACCTGGTAGTGATGGTACTCCTTGACGTGATTCTTCTCCAACAGTTCCGGTTTCAGGTAGGCAGACACATCTGTGATGGTGCTGTATACATTTTCATTGGGACTGGCGTCCCGTATCAGTATGGGACCGGTGTAGGGTATGCTGTGCTCGTTCGGTTCACTGGAATCCAGGGTATAATAGATCTCCCCGCCGTCAGCCTCTATCTCGAGCCAAAACGGCTCATCATAAAACCCCGAAGCCACGGAGAAGCGTACCTGCTGCAAGGCCTGCGGTCGCTGCTGCATCGCTGTGAGGGCAATCAGTACCGCAAGGCAAGCGGCCCCCAACATCCAGTATACCGCTCTTCTCCATCGACGCATCAAATACACCTGCCTCCAGCCATGCTTATTCAATCCGGAGCCGTCGGCCACCATGCGCAAACGCCCGCCGGCAGTTTCGCGTCCCCGCTGGCCTCTGTCAGGGTCTCAAGGGAATCCACCCTCTCCAGGACCTGCTTCTTTTTGTTGACATTGGGGAAGGAAGGCAGGTCCGCGGCATCCCCACCGGTGATTACTACGCAATTCCTGCAATCGTACAGGAAATCCAGGGGCACGTCCTCCAGCCTGGCGGGATAGTAGAGGTATTTGAGCTTTGGGCATCCCTTCAGGGCGCCCGGAGCGATGCGAGTGACGCTGGCGCCCAGCTTCAGGCTTTGCAGATTGTCAAAGCCATTGAAGGTGTCGATGTCTATTTCGGAAATGCCGTCGCCGACAATAACATCCCGTACGTCATCGTCTTCCATATTGGCATATCTGAGCAGTCCCCGCATATCAGAGGCACACAGCCTGCCCTCGCCTCCAATCGCAATCACGTCATCGCCGTCCACTGACAGGGTCAGTGCCTGGTTTACACGTGGATAGCGCCGATCAATCGATATCTGCGCATCGACAGAGCGACGGGCATAGAGAAAGGCGAGCAGGCCAAAGCAGACCAACAAGGCAGCAGCAAAAACCCGTCTTCCCCCATCGTACTTCATCAGTCGATCGTCCCTTCCTGCACCAGCAGCGACACGTCATGGAACACGCCCGTCTGACGCAGCTCCCGAATCAGGCCGGCAGAGTCCTTCACCTTGCGCACCTCGATGATCAGGTTCACCGCATCGTTGTGCACGCTCTCGGTGCGCACGTTGTACCACTTCGCATAC
>ONJE01000364.1 GCA_900318045.1 uncultured Eubacteriales bacterium | reverse complement strand
GGTTCCGGTGTTCGTGGATGTCACCGTGCCCCAGTACAACATCGACGTGACGAAGCTGGAGGGCGCACTTTCGGAGAAGACCAAGGCGGTCATGATCGCCCATACCCTGGGCAACCCCTTCGACCTGAGGGCGGTCAGGGCGTTCTGCGAAGCTCACAACCTTTGGCTCATCGAGGACAATTGCGACGCCCTGGGCACGAAGTATACCATCAACGGCGAAACCCGCTATACCGGCGCCTGGGGCGACATCGGCACCAGCAGCTTCTACCCGCCCCACCACATGACCATGGGCGAGGGCGGCTGCGTGTACACCAACGATCCCTTGTTGCATCGTCTGATGCTGTCCTTCCGTGACTGGGGCCGGGACTGCGTCTGCCCTTCCGGGCACGACAATCTCTGCGGCCACCGCTTCGACGGCCAGTTCGGACAACTGCCCCGGGGCTATGATCACAAGTATGTCTACAGCCACTTCGGTTATAACCTGAAGGCGACGGACATGCAGGCCGCCATTGGCGTGGAGCAGCTCAGGAAGTTCCCATCCTTTATCGAGCGCCGTCGGTACAACTGGGATCGATTGCGCGCTGCCCTGGGGAATGTTCAGGACAAGCTGATACTGCCGGAGCCGGCGGAGAACAGCATACCCTCCTGGTTTGGCTTCATCGTCAGTGTCCGGCCTGAAAGTGGACTGGATCGCAACCGGGTGACTCGCTATATTGAGGATCACAACGTACAGACGCGGCTGCTGTTCAGTGGCAACCTGATCAGGCATCCCTGCTTTGATTCGATACGCGGCACTGATGCCTATCGCGTGGCCGGCGGACTGGACGCGACGGAGTTCATCATGAACCATTCCTTCTGGGTGGGCGTGTATCCGGGGATGACGGATGATAAGATCGACTACATGGCGAAGGTCATCCGGAAGGCGCTGGAAGCGTGACGGACATGAAATCCATGGAATATGCAACAAGGGGAAACAGAATATGAAACAACGGCTTGCGGATTATGTGGCCCATTTCCTGGTGGCCCGCGGCGTGACCGACGTGTTCTCCGTGGTGGGCGGCGGCGCGATGCATCTGAACGACGCACTGGGCAACAACCCGGGCCTGAAGGTCACCTACAACCACCACGAGCAGGCCTGCGCCATCGCGGCCGAGGCTTACGCCCGCCTGGATAACCGAATCGCGGCGGTTTGTGTCACGACGGGCCCCGGCGGTACCAACGCCCTGACCGGCGTGGTGGGCGGCTGGCTGGATTCGATTCCTATGTTTATCATCAGCGGCCAGGTGCGCTACGATACCACCGCCCGTTTTGCCGAGAAGGCGACGGGCGCGGTGGTGAGGGCCATGGGCGATCAGGAATATGACATCGTGAAGACTGTTGCGCCGATGACCAAGTACGCGGTGATGATCGAGGACCCCATGACCATCCGCTACCACCTGGAGCGCGCCTGGCACCTGGCTACCACAGGGCGTCCCGGTCCGGTTTGGATCGATATACCGGTCAACTACCAGGGCGGCTTCATCGAAACTGACGAACTGTCCGGTTATGATCCCGCAGAGGACGACATGTTGCTTCCGCCGCCGGTGTCGGATGATGTGATCGCTGCGGTGCTGGAGAAGCTGAAGAATGCCAGGCGGCCTGTGTTCCATGCGGGCTACGGCATTCGGCTGTCCGGCGGGTATGCGGCATTCCGCCGCGTGCTGGAGAAGCTGAATATACCGGTGGTGACCTACTGGAACGCGGTGGACGTGATTGAGGACGATCATCCGCTGTATTGCGGCCGCGCCGGCAACATGGGCGACCGTCCCGGAAACTGGGCCATCCAGAACGCTGACCTGATCCTAGCCGTGGGTACGCGCATCTCCATCCGCCAGGTGGGCTACAACTGGAAGACCTGGGCGCGGGCGGCGGAGGTCATCATGGTGGACATCGATCGGGGCGAGCTGAAGAAGCCCACACTGCATGTGGAGATGCCCGTTTGGGCCGACGCGAAGGATTTCCTGACGAAGCTGGATGCGACGGCGGTCGCACCGGTGTTTAGCGGCCAGGATTGGATCGAGCGCTGCCAGGGCTGGAAGCGGGATTATCCCGTGGTTCTGCCCCGGCACTGGGAGGAGAGCGGCGAGGGAGCCAACGTATATGCGTTTATTCGTTATCTCTCCAAAAGCCTGCCGGAGAACAGCCTGACGGCGGTCTCCAACGGCGCCTGCTGTGTGGTGGGCAACCAGGCCTATGTCATTCAGAAAGGCAGCCGCATGGCCAACAACAGCGCCATCGCCAGCATGGGCTACGGCCTGCCCGCCGCCATCGGCACCTGCATCGGCGGGGGCCGGCGGCAGACGATCTGCCTGGAGGGCGACGGCAGCATCATGATGAACCTTCAGGAGCTGCAGACGATCCTGACGAACCGGCTGCCGATCAAGATCTTCCTCATCAACAATAGCGGCTATCATTCCATCCGCATCACCCAGACGAACCTGTTCAACAAGAATTTCGTGGGCATCGGCCCGGAGTCGGGCGACCTGTCCTTCCCGGAGTTCAAAAAGATCGCGGAGGCCTTCGGCTACCGCTACTTCTGCGCGCACTCCAACAAGGAGATGAAGGAGGTCGTGGACAAAGTGCTTGCGCTGGACGGCCCGGTGTTCACGGAAATCTTCACCGACACTGTGCAGGTCTGGGAGCCCAAGAGCGGCGCCAGAAGGAAACCGGACGGTTCGCTGTTCAGCCCGCCGCTTGAGGATCTCGCACCGTTCCTGCCACGCGAAGAGCTCAAGAAGCAGATGTTCATCCCGCTGGTCGACG
>ONJE01000362.1 GCA_900318045.1 uncultured Eubacteriales bacterium | reverse complement strand
TGGGCGGCGTGCCGGGCAGGAATTCCGAGATCACCGCGCCGCCGCCGTCCAGGATCTCGCAGAGCAGACGGTCGTTTTCCGGGGGATAGACCACGTCAACGCCGCAGCCCAGCACTGCGATGGTGGGGCCGTGAGCGTCCAGCGCGCCCCGGTGGGCGCACGAGTCGATGCCCCTGGCCATGCCGCTGACCACTGTGACGCCATTTTCGGCCAACCCCCGGGCGAATTCCCGGGCGGCCCGCTGGCCGTCGCGGGTGCAGTGGCGGGAGCCCACCACCGCGAGGTTCCGATCGCCGTCCAGCGGGCAGTCGCCCCGCATGTACAGCGTGGGCGGCGGGTCGTAGATGCCCGTCAGCGCCGGTGGATAGGCCTCGCTCAATCGGGTGACGGCCTTTATTCCGCCCCGCTCCAGCCTGTCGAACAGCCGGTAGAAGTAGCACTCGTCCCTCGCGGCCCGCAGCTTTTCAAAGGTCGCCGGTCCCAGCGCCTCCCGGATGTCCGGCGGAGCCAGTATGCCGCCCAGTGCGTCCCACACGCTGCGGGCGTCCTCATAGAGCGACAGCAGCTGGTAAAAGCGCTTTGCCCCGATGCCCTCTACGCTGGACAGCCATATCCAGTATTGCTCCATAGCGGTGTAATCCATGCGTCAATCCTCACGATTGTTGCTTGCGATACACAAACCTGCCCTGCACCACGAAGTTCATGCAGAACAGCAGCACCTCCACCACGATTTTGGCCAGCGGGATGGGCCAGCCCAGGCGGATGGTCAACAGGTGCATCAGCGCCAGGTTCAGTCCCAGCACCACGACGGCCAGCGCCGCGTATTTAATGAGCGCTTTCCCGAAGCTCTCGTTGCCGTTGAACACCACCTTGCGGTTGACGGTGAAGTTGACGGTGGCGCTGATCAGCCGGGCGGCAATCACGCTGAAGTTCAGCGAGGCGGCGGAGCCCCAGCTGCGGGTCAGGGCGCTGAACAGCAGCACCAACACGTAGTCGATGACGAAGGCCAGCAGCGACGAGGCGGCGAACTTGAAGATGCACATGTAGATCTTCAGGGAATCCTTGAAGGGGTTGAAGTGGGAGGAGGCGTTGTCCTCCAGATAGACCGTCTCGATCCACTCTTCGATGATCGGTATGCCCGACTGTGCGGCGGTGAGCAGCATGTTGATTTCATACTCGTAGCGCTCGCCGGGGATATCCACGAAGCGGCGCATGACCTCCCGGTCGAAGGCCCGCAGGCCGGTTTGGGTGTCGTAGACGCTGACGCCGCTGGCGACGCTGAACACCTTGCGGGTGACGCCGTTGCCAAAGCGGCTGCGGAAGGGCACGTCGCCCTCGAACTTGCGGCTGCCCAGCACCAGTGCGCCCGGGTGGGCGGCGGCGGTTTCGCAGACCTTCAGTATGTCGTCGTAGCGGTGCTGTCCGTCGGCGTCGGCGGTAACGGCCAGGCCGCACTGGGGGCAGTTGTCCAGCACGTGGCGAAAAGCGGTCTTCAGCGCTGCGCCCTTGCCTTTGTTCTCCGGGTGCCGCAGCAGCGTGACGCTGGCGGGCAGGGCGTCAAATATGGGGGCAAACTCCGCTCCGCTGCCGTCGTCCACCACGACGGGCAGAAATTCGTCGTTGCCCTGAAACTGCGCAAGCAGCCCCAGAAGCTCCTTCGCCGGCTTGTAGGCGGGTATGATCAAGGCGGTTTTCATGACTGCAACTCCTTGGTGAAAAGGATGGGTAATCGTTTCGATGGAGAGGGAAATCCTGATCTATTGAACTGATGCCCGACAGAGCAGAATCTGCTCAACTCAATCATGTTACCACAAATCGTCCGAAAGCACAAGCTGTATCATCCCAGCCATTCCACCGCCAGCCGCACGGTCAACAGGACGAGCACGCACAGCATCACAATGCGGATCAGCCTCGCGCCCTGTGTGAGGGCCAGCTTTGCCCCCAGCCAACCCCCGGCCAGCGAGCAGCACATGGCCGGCAGGGCCAGGGCGAAGAGCACATTGCCCGCGGTGATGCGGGTGATCAGCGAGGAGATGTTGCTGGCCAGGTTCACCGGCTTGGCCGTGGCCGAGGCGCTGACCATGTCCATGCCAAGCAGCCACGTGAACAGCAGGATCAGGATCGTGCCGGTGCCGGGGCCGAAGAAGCCGTCGTAGAAGCCGATGGCCAACCCGATGGCGGCGCAGACTGGGTATTGTTTGGGTGTGAAGGGACGGACTCTTTCGCGCTTTTTGCCCTCCAGCAGCACCAGCGCACCCACCGCCGGTATCGCGAACACCATGAAGATGTGCATCACACGGTTGCCCAGTTCCATGGCCGCGCGGGTGCCCAGCCACGAGCCCGGCAGGGACAGCGCTGCGGCGATGGCGGCGGGCACGGGCTTCACCGCGCCGCTTCTGGCGTAGCGGATGGTGGCCATCAGCGTGCCGAAGGTTGAGGAGAACTTGTTGTTGCCCGAGGCATAGTCGTAATTCAGCCCCGCGACGGTATAGGCCGGCAGCGAGATCAGCCCGCCTCCCCCCGCGATGGCGTCCACCACCGCCGCGAGAAAGACCATGGGCAGGACGAGAAGGTAGGTCGAAGGGGCAAGGGTCATGGTCAGTCACATCCTTCGTGATAACTGCCGTTCGTTATATCAGTAAATTCTGATTTGTCGGGCTGAGAGAACCCCTCCGGCGCTGCGCGCCACCTCTCCTTTCAGGGGAGGTATTTGGGCTAACTTGCCGGGGGTATCGGGGGCGGAGCGCCCCGATCTTTAATCGTACGCGGCGGCATGTACGCCGCGGGCGGGGCTTTTTTCACGGCAGGGAGCC
>ONJE01000132.1 GCA_900318045.1 uncultured Eubacteriales bacterium | reverse complement strand
ATGAGCGCAAGGCAAAAAGACAATAACTGTTTCATGGTGTTTTCTCCTTTGGAAAGGTGTATCAATGCTGCAAAGCTGTCAATAATCATAGTAGCTGCAGAGGCGGCGCATTGCCGCCCCTGAAAGTATTTGCACGTCCCCGATGGCCAATTTTACAATATAATGGGAGGAGCACCCATGTCCGCATTCATCGACCGAACCGCGCTGAGCGTCCTCAGCACAATCGGCTTCTATCTGTTCTTCCTGAACGCCTGGGACAGCATTCCTCTGGCTTGCAGCGCGGCCTTTGTCTGCGCGGCGCTGAGCCGGTGGCTTCTGGGCGGTCTCCCCCTGAATCGCCATGTCACCGCATCACAGGCACGGTCGGAGCTTATGCGCATCGCGGAACTGGACGATCTCGCAGCCGAGGAGGCCTTGCGGGCGCTTCTCCAGCACGGCTGGCCCGGGGAGCGCTTTCGCCTCGCGCCGGTATTGAAGCATCCGGAGGCAACGCTTTCCTCCGGGGATGTATTGAACGCCTGGAAGACCAACCGGGACGCCGGACGACTGGTGATAGCCACCACCTGTCCCTGTGAGCCCCGGGCAGCGTATTTCGCCCGGGAATTGCATGACCCTGCCGTGGCGGTGGTAGACAGCCGCAGGTTGAACCGGCTGCTTCGAACCTTCCCCGCCGACACCCTGCCCTGTCCCCCGCGCCGCAGTTTGGGAGATGGATTCAGGATGCTCTGGGCCGGCATGTCATCAACCCGATTCTCGCCGAAGAGCGTCCTGTTGGCGCTTACGATGGTTGCCTGCTATATGTTGACCGGCAACGCCTGGTACCTGTTCCCCGGGCTCGCCGTCGCGGCCCATGCGGGCATAGCGCTGATACGGCATGGCAGCGGCAAGCAGCTGTTCGAATTATAGCTCCTCCAACTTGATCTTCGAATTCTCCCTGGCCTGGCGGTAGATGCAGAACTTGCTGCCGATGGTTTGCACCGGCTCGGCGTGCACCCGTTCGCACAGCGCATCGCATGCCTCCCGGGTGGAATCGAAAGGAGCATTCTTCTGTACGGTCACCTTGATCAGCTCCCGCGCTTCGAGGGCATCCCAGCACTGCTTGACCAGGTTGTCGTTGATGCCCTCCTTGCCGATGTGCAGAACCGGCTCCATCGTGTTGCACATGGACCGCAGGGCGGCCCGCTGTTTGGTGGTCATGATCATATCCTCCAGTCAATCAATAAAATCAAACTCCATATCGCCGATGACGACGCTGTCGCCCTCCTTTGCGCCCTGCTCCCGCAGGGCGTCGATCACGCCCAGGCGGCGCAGGGAGCGGTGGAACCAGTTCAGTGACTCCTCGTTATCGAAGTTCACCGACGCAATCAGGCGATCCATCTCCCGGCCGGAGACGAAGTATACGCCGCCGTCCATTTCGACGGTGAAGGGCTCACCCTGCGCCAACGCTTCGGCGTCGCCCAGCGCCTCTTCCATGAAGGGCTCGGCGGGCGGGCAAGTGTCCAACAGGCGCACCGTGGCGTAGAGCAGCGCGTCGAAGTTCTGGCGGGTAGCGGCGGAGACCGGGTAAATATCGATGCCCGTGCCGGCCAGCTTGTCACGCAGGCGCTTCAGGTTCTCCTCGGCCCCAGGAAGGTCCATCTTGTTGGCCACCACGATCATGGGGCGCTGGCGAAGGTCGCCGTAGGCCTCCAGCTCCTTCATGATGGCGTCGTAATCCTCCAGTGGATCACGGCCCTCGCTGCCGGCGATGTCGATTACGTGCAGGAACATCCGCGTGCGCTCCACATGACGCAGGAAGGCATGGCCCAGGCCGACGCCCTCCGCCGCACCCTCCACCAAGCCGGGAATGTCCGCCAGCACAAAGCTGGCTTCGCCGTGCTTGACAATGCCCAGGTTGGGTTGAAGTGTGGTGAAATGGTAGTTGGCGATCTTGGGCCGCGCTGCCGTCACCACAGAGAGTATCGTAGATTTGCCCACGTTGGGAAAGCCCACCAGTCCCACGTCGGCAATGGACTTCAGCTCAAGCGTCAGCTCTATGACCTCCCGCTTTTCCCCGGGCTTGGCGAACTGGGGCGCCTGGCGGGTGGGCGTGGCGAAGTGCTGGTTGCCGAAGCCACCGTTGCCGCCCCGCACCAGCGTCTTACGTTCGCCCGGGGTGTACAGGTCCAGCAGCAGCTTGCCGGTAGCCTTTTCACGCACCACCGTCCCCGGGGGTACCTCGATGACCACCGGTTCGCCGGACTTGCCTGTGCGCCGGTTGGCCATGCCGTCGCCGCCGTTTCCGGCGGTGAACTTGCGCTTGTATCGGAAATCCATAAGCGTGTGCATACGCTCGGAGGCCTCAAAGATCACGTCGCCTCCACGCCCGCCGTCGCCGCCGTCCGGCCCGCCAGCCTGCACGAACTTCTCCCGGTGAAAGGAAACGCAGCCATTGCCGCCGTCCCCCGCTTTTACGGTAATCGTAACAACATCAACAAACAATGCCATAGCTCAGTTCTCCATATGTTTTTCACAGAGTCCGTCATTCAGCGGGCAGCGGTCGCACTCGGGCTTTCGTGCGTGGCAACAGCGCCGCCCGTGCCAGATGATCAGGTGGTGGCCCAGGGACCAAATGCCCCGATCCAGCAAGCCCCTCAGCTGTTCCTCCACCTTTTCCGGCGTGTTGGCGTTGGCCAGCCCAATGCGCCTTGATACCCGGAATACATGGGTGTCCACCGGAATCTGGGCGTCCCCGAAGGCGGCGAGCAGCACCACCCCGGCGGTCTTCTGGCCGACGCCGGGAAGCGCCATCAGTTCTTTGCGGGTGGAAGGTACCACGCCGTTGTACTGCGCCACCAGCGCGCGGCTGGCGGCCACGATGTTCTTCGCCTTGTTGTGGTACAACCCGCACTCCTTGATCAGCGGTTCCAATTCCTCCGGCTCCAGCTTCGCCATGGCGAAGGCATCCGGATATTGGGGAAACAGCCGCGCCGTGACCATGTTCACCCGCTTGTCGGTACACTGGGCAGACAGGATCGTAGCGATCAGGGTCTCGTAGGGGTTGGCGAAGTGCAGTTCCGGCTGCGCCTCGGGGTAGAGCTGATGAAGCGCCTCCATCACCATCGCCGCACGCTGGGCATCCATGGCCATTCCTCCATCCGGGCAAAAGCCCGCTTTTGTATCGCCTCAATTATACATGTTCCGCAACCATTCGGTCAAGCATGTTTCGGTTGATTCCTTTTTCTGGTTTACGCTTCCCTCACACCGGGTACACCCGCAACCTTCCCCCGTCGTACTCAGCACGATAAAGGCCGATCAGGTTGCCCGGGTTGCTGGCCAGCAGCGCCTTACGCACATCGTTCAGGCGCTCCATGGGAAAGCGCACGGACAACCCGCAACCCATCGATATATCCCTCGGCGTCGTGACGACCTGGGTGGGCACGCCCCTGTGGCGCAGCGTCGCCTCAAAGCGCAGCACCTGCTGGCGCGAACGAAAAGCCGCCACGCCGTATACATCCCGCATAACCTTTCCTCCGTTTCAAGCGATTCACGCGCCGGCTCATAAAACGGCTCCGGCGCATGTATTCTATACTACGCAAACCCTACCCCGGGCGTGAAGGAGGCCATCTGACATGCCGATCTATTTTGACAACGCCGCCACCAGCCATCCAAAGCCGCCCAGCGTCATCAAGGCAGTGGAAAGGGCCCTGACCGAGACCAACGCCAACCCGGGAAGGTCGGGCCATCGCGCGGCCATCGAAGCCGCCCGCAGCGTGCTGAGCTGTCGGGAAAAGCTGGCGCGGCTGTTGGGCGCGGCGGATCCTATGAACGTCGTACACTGCTTCAACTGCACCGACGCGCTAAACCTGGCCATCAAGGGAAGCCTGCGCGTGGGCGACCATGTGATCGCCACCCAACTCGAGCACAATTCGGTGCTGCGGCCGCTGAACACCCTGGCGAAGCGAAAGCGCATCTCGCTGACGCTGGTGTCCCCACGTCCCGACGGCTTCGTGGACCCGGACGACATCAGGCACGCCATCACCCCCTGCACGGCGCTGATCGTCTGCACCCATGCCAGCAACGTCACCGGGGCCATTCAACCCGTGGCCGCCATCGGGCAGGTGGCCCGTTCGGCGGGCGTGCGCTATCTGATCGACGGCGCCCAGGCCCTCGGGGGTATGCCGGTGGATGTGCGGGCCCTCGGCTGCGACATGTACGCCTTCCCCGGCCACAAATCGCTTCTGGGGCCCCAGGGTACCGGCGGATTGTACATCGCCGATGGCCTGCGCCTCAATCCCCTGCGTGAAGGCGGTACCGGCACCGATTCCCAAAGCCTGCTACAGCCGGATACGCTGCCTGAGCGCTATGAATCCGGCACGGTGAACCTGCCCGGCATCGCGGGTCTGGCTGCGGGCTGCGACTATATCGCGCCACGGCTGTCCCAGATCATGATGCATGAGCGGGAGTTGACTCAGGCGCTCTTTGACGGCCTTGCCGCAATGGACGGCGTGACCCTCTACAGCCCCGCCCAGGAGGCCGGTCGGGCTGGCATTGTGTGCTTCAACGTGGGCGACAAGTCCTCCGCACAGGTGGCCGATACCCTTTCCCGCCGGGACATCGCCGTGCGCGGCGGCCTGCACTGCGCCCCCGGCGCCCATCGCTTTCTCGGTACCCTGAACCGCGGCGCGGTGCGCGCCAGCCTGGGCCACGCCAACACCTTTGGCGAAGTGGAACAGTTCTTGAAAAGCGTGCGGGAATTGCTGTGAATGCATATCCAACGGCAACCCGTCCATAATAAGTCATGGAGGTGGATTGCCATGCCAATGAGCGAATGCCGGAATTGTCACAGGATGATGGATTCCCGCGCTTTCCGGTCCTGCGCCGACTGCGGTGCGCCGCTGTGCGACGACTGCGCCAACGATTATTCCGGTCTTTGTCCCGACTGCAACCGAACGGAGCCGGGTTGGATGTTCCACAATCTCTATTGATTCCGGTTGCATAAAGCGCCTCCAGGCGGTATAATGATGGTAAAACAAGCAGCTTGGAGGCGCTTATCATGACAGGCGTAAATTTCAGCGATGCAAAGAATGTCCCCTCGCCCACGTCCATCGGTGTGTTGGGGGCGGGCACCTGGGGCATGGCGCTGGCCCGGATGCTGACCAACCTCGGTCACGAAGTTATGGTCTGGTCTGCGCTGCCGGAGGAGATTGAGCGGCTCAGGGCCACCCGTCGCCAGGTCAACCTGCCGGACATGGTCATTCCCGACGCCACCGGCTTCACCACCCGAATCGAGGAAGCCTGCCTTGACCGGGACGTGCTGCTGTTTGCGGTGCCATCGGTCTACGTGCGCGCCACGGCACGCGCCGCAGCGCCGTTCATCCGGGACGGGCAGATCATCGTGGACGTGGCCAAGGGCATGGAGCAGGATACCCTGCTGACGATGACCCAGGTCATACGCAGCGAGCTGGACGCCCACGGCGAACACCACAACGCCCTGGTGGCCCTCTCCGGGCCAACCCACGCCGAGGAGGTGGCAAAGGACCTGCCCACCACCATCGTCTCCGCCTGTCCCGATATCCAGGTCGCCCGGCGGGTGCAGGATATCTTCATGAACTCCTGTCTGCGGGTGTACACCAACACCGACATCGAGGGCGTTGAGCTGTGCGGCGCGGTAAAGAACATCATCGCACTGGCCGCGGGCATCTCCACGGGCCTGGGTTACGGCGACAACGCGAAGGCAGCGCTGATCACCCGGGGCATGGCCGAAATCACCCGACTGGGCACAACCATGGGCTGCAATGAGCGCACCTTCCCGGGGCTGGCGGGCATGGGCGACCTGATCGTCACCGCCACCAGCCAGCACAGCCGCAACAACCGCTGCGGCCAGCTGATCGGCGAGGGCGTGCCCACCAAAGCGGCCATCGCGCAAATTGGCATGGTGGTGGAGGGCATCAACGCCCTGGACGCCACGATGCAGCTGGCCCGCCGCTACGGAGTGGAAATGCCCATCACCGAGGCCGTGGACCAGATCGTCAACCAGGGCAGAAACCCCCGTGACGTGGTCTACGCCCTGATGACCCGGGAAAAGGCATCGGAGAACCCGTCAGGTCAATGAACCTTCATCCCATACACATCAAATTGCAATAGAAAAGAGAGAATATACCGGTGGACAGCCGCACTTTTATATGGTATTATAATATCATATAGTAACAGAAGCTTCCATGGAGGGTTCCCAATGCCGCTTTACGCCTGCCCACGCTGCCACAACATCTTTCCCTCGCCGGACAAGCCCTTGGTCTGCCCCGACTGCGGTCACCAGCGTCCCCTGCCCGCCAGCGAGGTGGAATTCAACACTTTCTATCGAAATCAACTCTCCCGCATCCGCGACAACCACGCGCCGAACATGAGTATGGACGAGCGCAACTGGACGCGGGTGCTGCTCTTTTTGAACAAGCCAAAGGCTTCATTCTATACGTCCCACCTGCTGCGCAACTACGTGCTGAACGCGACGCCTGAGCTATGCCTGGACACCTACAAGGGCTATCGCTGGGAATTCAGCCGCATGGTCAAGCAGGACCGCATCGCCCTGCAGCTGGAGGGCTACAGGGAGTCCAGGCTGCTGATGCGTAGCGAGGACGGCACCCCCCTGGTCAAGGGGTGGAACTGCTACGGCCCGGCCCTGCGCCTGCTGTACAGCTTCGAAGCGACGGACCCCCACAAGGCCCCGAATCTTGGCAACATCAACGGCATCGACCTGGAGAAGATCGCTGCCGAGCCCTCCGAAGCCTACCGGCAATTCCTCTTGGATTGGCTGGAAGCGGTGAAGGACGTGCCCTCGCCGATGGACTTCATATTGCCAGAGGCCAAGCCGCTGCTGAAGCTGATGAAGAAGAAAGATCTGTGAATATGAAGTGAAAATCCTTCGCTTCGCTCAGGATGACAGGC
>ONJE01000349.1 GCA_900318045.1 uncultured Eubacteriales bacterium | reverse complement strand
TGCCGTGAAAAAAGCCCCGCCCGCGGCGTACATGCCGCCGCGTACGATTAAAGATCGGGGCGCTCCGCCCCCGATACCCCCGGCGAGTTAGCGTTGTTACGGATCGCGTCAACCGCCATTCCCTAACCCCTAACCCCTCTAATTCTGATTTGTCGCGGAGCGACAAATCAGAAGTTGTCAGTCATACCCATCTACCACAGATCGTGAGAACAGCATGTTTGAAAAAATCATCAGGAGTCATATACTACGGGACATGCTTGCCATGCCTGTTGCCCCACTGTTCCCCCCGGCGTCCGATCGCTCGGCCTGGGCGGGGCTTCCGTCGGACAAATGCTCGGCGCTTCGGCGGCTGGCAGAGGCGTGGGCGGGGGAGCCCTATCCGCCCCTGCTGGCCAGTCAGTTCATGGCCTTCGGCAGAGCGGGGGACCGGGCGCGCTACGAAACGCCCTACTTCGCCCGTCGCCGCAAGCTGTGCGCGGCGGTGTTGGGCGCCTGCGCCAGCGGCGACATGGCCGCCCCGGACGACGTGGTGAACGGTATCTGGCTGATCTGCGAGGAGACGAGCTGGGTCATCAGCGCGCACAACGGCTCGGACCACCCGGGGGTGCTGCCGGCGTCCGAGCGCCTGCTGCCCGACGTGACGAACCCCTACGTGGACCTGTTCGCCGCTCAGACGGCGATGATACTGTCCCTGGCGACCCAGCTGCTGGGGGACGGGTTGGACGCCGTCTCGCCGCTGGTGCGCCGCCGGGTGCGCCGGGAGGTGGAGAAGCGGGTGCTCACCCCCTTCGAGACCCGGGACGACTTTTGGTGGATGGGCGTCACCCGCCGCGACCTGAACAACTGGACCCCATGGATCGTGTCCAATGTGCTGCTGACGGCCTGCGCCTGGGTGGACGACCGGCTGCGCCTGGAGGCACTTTTCGAACGGGGACTGGCGATGCTGGACAGGTATCTTGCGGTCATTCCCGCCGACGGCAGCTGCGACGAGGGCCCCGGTTACTGGAGTATGGCCGGGGGCGCGCTGCTGGACGCCTTGCAGCTGCTGGAGCACGCCACCGGCGGCAGACTCTCCCTGTGGGACGACCCCAAATTGGGGAACCTGCTGCGCTTCCCGATGCGGATGTGGCTGGGCGGGGACTGGTTTGTCAATTACGCCGATTGCGACGCGAAGCCCGACATCCCCGGCGAGCGCCTGCGCTATGCGGGGGAGAAGCTGGGCGACCCCGCGCTGGTGGCCTTCGGGCGGCGCTTCGGGGGAAGCCTTGAAGCCCACCTGGCCGACACGCCCCAGCTCTGGCGGCTGCTTTGCGACCTGTTCCACGGCGATGGGGGTGGGGAAGCGGCCATCGTGCCACCCGGGGACGTCTGGTTGCCGGACTTGCAGCTGCGCGTCCTGCGCCGGGGTGATTTCACGCTGGTGTGCAAGGGCGGCGTGAACGCGGGCGGTCACAGCCACAACGATTGCGGCAGCTTCATGATGTGGGTCGGCGGCGAACCGGAGATCGTGGACGCCGGGAACATGACCTACACCGGCAGAACCTTCTCGGCGGAGCGCTACACCCTGTGGAACACCCGGGCTATGTACCACAGCGTGCCGATGATCGGCAGCTTCGAGCAGGTGAACGGCGTCGACCACCGGGCCCGGGACGTGGAAATGCTGCCCGACGGCATGGGGCTGGACATGGCCCCGACGTACCCGGAGGGCGCGGGCGTGGCGGAGTGCCGCCGAAGGGCGACGTGCTCGGCGTCCGGCTGCCGGATCGAGGATTTGATCCGACTGGAAGAGGCGCGGCCCGTGACCGAGGTGTTCCTGCTGCGCAATCGCCCGATGATCGAGGGCGGCGACGTCTGCGCCGGGAGGATACGCATAGCCCCTGACAGGCCAATGGATGTAGGTATCGAAGAAATCCCCGTCACGGATACCCGCATGGCGCGAAGTTATCCGGGTAGCTTGTGGAGAGTATGTTTTACAACAAGGGAATCCTGTGATATCCGGCTGAGGTTTGAGATTTCAGAGAGGTGAATTCTGAGTTGTCGAGCTGACGCGCAGGGATTAGGGATTAGGGAATAGGGATTAGAAATAGCGGCTACCGCGTTCCAAACGCTAACTTACCGGGGAGTATCGGGGGGCGGCAGCGCCCCCGATCTTTAATCGTAGGAAATCGCTTGCGATTTCAGGCAAATCTGAGGGGGATGTATTGAAGGGGGACCTGTCCCCCTTCAAGCGGGCGATAGCCCGCGACAAATCAGAATTTGCACCACTACACGACAAGAGGGAGCACCTATGAACAAATACGCAACCAACCCCCTGAAAACCCGCGCCGACCTGATTCGGCTGGCAGCGGACATGATCGAGCCGCTGGTGCCCTGCCTTTCGCCGGGGCGGGCGCGGCTGCACATCGGCGACACCGGCGCGGTGTACGACGCGGCCATCGCGGGCATGGAGGGCTTTTCCCGGGTGCTGTGGGCGCTGGTGCCGATGCTGGCGGGCAAGTGTCCGGAGGCGGAAAAGTACTGGACCCTGTGGCGGGATGGCATCGTCAACGGCGTGAACCCCGACCATGAGGAATACTGGGGCGACATCGGCCCCTTCGACCAGCGGATGGTGGAGATGGCGGTGATGGGCATGGCCCTGTGCATGATCCCGGAGCGCTTCTATTTCGAATTGCCGGAGGGCGATCGCCGCAACCTGTACCGCTGGCTGAATCAGATCAATCATTATGACATGCCCCAAAACAACTGGTTGTTCTTCCGGGTGCTGGTGAACTGCGGCTTTTTGAACGTTGGCCTGCCCGCCGATGAAAAGCGGCTGGAAGCCGACCTGGACGAGCTGGAGACCCACTACTGTGGCGACGGCTGGTACTACGACAAGCCCGCCCAGAGGGATTACTACACTCTGTGGGCCTTCCACTACTATGGGATGGTGTACGCCCGGTTCATGGGCGAGAGGGACCCGGAGCGCTCGGCGCGGTTCGTCGACCGGGCCCGGCAGATCGCCCCGCGCTTTGCCGCCTGGTTCGACGGCGAGGGAAGGGCCCTTCCCTACGGCCGCAGCCTGACCTATCGCTTCGCCCAGGGAGCTTTTTGGAGCGCCTGTGCCCTGGCGGATGTCACCGCCGGGGGGCTGGGCTGGGGCGAGATCAAGGGGCTGCTGCTCAAAAACCTGCGCTGGTGGATGAAGCAGCCCATATTCGACCGGGACGGCGTGCTGACCATCGGTTACGGCTACCCGAACCTGGTGTTCGCCGAGGGCTACAACGCCCCCGGGTCGCCCTACTGGGCTATGAAGGTGTTCGCCGTGCTGGCCCTGCCGGAGGACCACCCCTTCTGGCGGGCGGAGGAAAAGGAATGTGTGCCCCCGAGGGTGCTGTTGGACGAGCAGGCCCGGCTGCTGCTGACCCGGGATGCCGATAACCGCTCGGTGATCGCCTACACCGCCGGCAACCACGCCTACGAGCACGCCCACGAGGACGAGAAGTACGAGAAGTTCGCCTATTCCACCCGCTTTGCCTTCTCCGCGGCGAAGGAAGCGGGCACGCTGAAGAAGGGCGCTTTCGACAGTATGCTGGCGCTGAAGGGCGAGCGTGGGCTGTGGCACGGGCGCAGCGGCTTCGACAGCTTCAGCCTGTCGCAGGGCGAGGTGGCCTTCACCTGGCGGCCCATGGACGGGGTCGTGATCGAGACCCGGCTGATTCCCCGGGGGAACTGGCACGTGCGCTGCCACCTCATCCGCACCGACCGAAGGCTGGAGGCCGCGGAGGGCGGCTTTGCCGTCTGCCGGGATTTTGCGGGGAAGCGTCCCTGCGACCGGGTGCGCAGCGCTGCCTTTACCGACGGAACCAGGGCGGCGGTGGCCTGCGAAAAGGGCTCCTGCGCCGTGTTCGCCATATCGGGCTATGACGGCGGCGAGGTGGTGGAGGCCGAGCCCAACACCAGCTTGATGTACCCCCGCACGCTGATTCCCACGCTGCGGGCAACGCTGCTGCCGGGGACGACCCGGCTGGTGTGCGCCATCTGCGCCACCGAAGACGAAACCCTGCCCGACACCATTCCCCAGGAGGTGATGCGCCTTGCGCAACAATGCCTGTGACGCGCTGCGCCGCGCGATCGAGAAATACCGGGCCACAGCCCCGCTGGCGGCGGAGGCGGGCCTGCTGCCCTACAGGGGCGGCGAAAGGTGGCTGGCCTCGCCCTTTGACGGGGACAGCTGGTGGACCGGCGGCTTCTGGCCGGGGCTGATGTGGCAGCTGTGGGCCGTGTCGGGGGACGAATGGTTCAAGGGCGAGGCGCTGCGCGCCGAGGTGCGGCTCACCGACCAGTTCAGGACGTTTGAACGCCTGAACCACGACGTGGGCTTTATGTACCTGCTGTCCTGCGGGGCCCACCACAAGCTTTTGGGGGACGAACAGGCCCGGGTGGACGCGCTGCATGCCGCCAGCCTGCTGATGGGCCGGTTCAATCCGGCGGGCTTTATCCGCGCCTGGAACGAGCCGGAGCGGGTGGGCTACGCCATCATCGACTGCATGATGAACCTGTCGCTGCTGTTCTGGGCCAGCGACATGACCGGCGACCCCCGGTTCGCCCATGTGGCCCGCATTCACGCCGATACCACCCTGCGGGATTTCGTGCGGGATGACGGCTCGGTGTGCCACATCGTGGAGTTCGATCCGGTTACCGGCAAGCGGGTGCGGGAGCACATGGGCCAGGGTTACGGCGAGGGCACGGCCTGGTCGAGGGGACAGGCCTGGGGGCTGTACGGCTTCGCGCTGGCCCGGGCCAACACAGGGGATGGGCGATACTTGGAGGCGTCGGAGCGCATCGCCCGCTTCTTCATGGCCCACATAAGGCCCGACGGGTTGACGGACTGCGACTTCTGCCAGCCTCCCCAGCCGGAGCGGCTCGACAACATCGCCGGGGCCTGTGCTGCCTGCGGGCTGATCGAGCTCAACCGGCTGACCGGGAAGGCGGCATACCTGGAGGCCGCCGAAGGGCTGCTGGATGGCCTGATCGAGCGCTGCTGCGACTGGTCGAAGGATACCTGCGGCCTGCTGACCCACTGCACCGCCAGTTACCACGACGACGCGGCGGGCGTGCACACCAACATCGTCTACGGCGATTACTTCCTCGTCGAAGCCCTCGCGAAGCTGGCCGG
>ONJE01000348.1 GCA_900318045.1 uncultured Eubacteriales bacterium | reverse complement strand
CCGCCCGGAAATCGCCTGCGATTTCAGGCAAATCTGAGGAGGATGTATTGAAGGGGGACCTGTCCCCCTTCAAGCGGGCGATAGCCCGCGACAAATCAGTTTTTTTACCGCTCGGGCTTCCACCCTTGCAGCGCTGCCCTTCCCTCGGGGGTCACGGGTTTGATCCATCGGCCGCTGAACAGATGGCGCTGCATCAGTATGTATCGGATGGGGTCATCGATGTAGCAGCAGGCGAACACCGCCAGCGTGGGCCAGTGCCAGACCATACCGCTGAGCCACACGAGGGGGAGAACCATCGCCCACATGAACGCAATCTCCATCACCGTGCCGGTGGTGGCGTCGCCGGCGGCGCGGAAGGTGTCGTTCATGGTCCAATTGCCCATGCGGATCACCGCGGCCACGGCGTATATGGCGATCAGGCCAAAGCCGATGTTGAAGCTCTCGCCCTTCATGCCCATCATGTTCAGGATCGGACTGTGAAGCGCGGTCATCAGCGCGCACGCCATGCCGATGAAGCCCTGGCACAGGTACACCAGTCGCCATGCCCGCTTGAAGGCGGTGTCGGGGTCGCCCGCGCCGACCAGCGTGCCCACCAGCACCGAGGCGGCGCTTGAAAAACCGCCAAAGAAACCGATGACCAGGCCCTCCAGCGTGCGGAACACGGCCAGGGCGGCGATGGCCTCCTCCGGCTGGCGGCCCAGTACCACATTGATTACCATGTTGCCCACGCCGATCAGCACTTCGTTGCACAGTATCGGGAAGCATTTTTTGAAGTAAGACCGGGTCAACGTCCTCGTCCATCGGAAATGCCTGCGGAAGGCCAAAAGGTAGCGGTGACCGCTGCGCCTGGCCAGTACGATCACCACGATGATGCTCACGGCCTGGGCGACCACCGTGGCGATGGCCGCGCCCCGAATGCCAAGGGCGGGCAGGCCCAGGTGGCCGAAGATCAGCACCCAGTTCAGCGCGATGTTGGCCACCACGCCGGTCAGGGAGCCGTACAGCGGCAGCCGAACGCGGTCCGTGCAGAGCAGCAGCGCCGCCATGCCCATGGAGAATACCATCAGTGGGTAGGAGAAGCCCGCGATGCGCAGGTACTCCACGCCCACCGCCTGTATGGCGGGCTTGTCGGTGTACAGCCGCATCACGGTTTCGGGAAAGCAGGTTGCCATGACGCAAAACAGCAGCCCCACCGTCATCATGCAGGTCAACGTCAGGCCGTAGGCGCGGTTGATGCCGTCGTCGTCCTTCGCGCCCCAGTATTGGGAGAAAAACAGCATTCCGCCGCCCACAAAGCCCCAGTAGCCCGCGATCATCAGCGATGAAAACTGGGCGCAAAGCCCCACCGCCCCCACCTGGGTGTTGCCCAGCGAGGCGATCATCATCGTGTCCACCATCGCCCCGGTGGTGGTCAGCAGGTTCTGCAGTGCGATCGGTCCGGCGATCACCGCCACGCGCCGGATGAAGTCGCGCCAGGGGAAGGGGGCGGTACGCATGATAATAGCCTCTTTCAGAATAGGTTTTCTCATATCCATTATAACAAAGATTTACAGGTCTGTCCATGAAAGGCCTGTAAAACAGCTGTCGGTGGGTGATGGTTTGAATGGAAGTGTGTGCTATCTATGGAATGCGCTGTTTATGTGTAATTTGCTATGTGGATGGACAAATATCAGATCATTTTGTATATTCTCCTCAACTGATCAAAAGATGACAAACAAAATGCGCCGGAGCAGCGTCTCCGGCGTGTTTTGTGTCTTTTGGTTTTCCTTAAGGAAATACCGCACAATATGGGTGGCAGCCTGACGGATGACTTTCAGCCATCCGCAGTCTGCAAATTCCTTGACTTACCTCCAGTAAGCCTGCGAAATTTGCAGGCCACGCCTGACTAAAATTCACCTCGCCATGCCAACACCCAATTATGCGGTATTTCCTTAAGCAAACATCTACAATGCGGTGACGCATTTTCATAACAGCTACTCTCCAAGCAGCTTTTCCCGAAAGATATTCTCATAATCCTGTAATTCATGATAAGTTGCCTCGATGTAGACGACATTATCATGGATGGAGTAGATGAATAAATACCGATGATGCCTGAAGAAGATCAAACAGGAGCGCAGCCTTTGTTTCCCGTGCGTCCTGCGCGACAGCCTTTGCAGCCTGAGGATTCCGGAACTGCTGTTTAATATAACCGATGTATTGTGAAAGCTGGTTTTGAGCCAGTCTTGTCATACGAACATCAGAGACCATGCTGCGCCTCTATCTCATCAATCGCACGGTCAAAATCAACAACCTCTCCATTCTCAATCTGTTGCCGAGATACCGTGAGGTCGGCAAGAACCTGCCTTTTGGAGAGTGGATGGAATGGGCTGTTCCGCCGGTCGACAATCTGCCGGGCCTGGTGGTACATCTCAAGCAGTTCTTCCTCAGACATGGTCGACATAAGGCCAAGCGTCGCTTCGGTTACAGACATTGATATACCTCCCAATAAATCATTCTGTCACTTTCTCCACGCGCTGGGGCTGACCAGCATCAGCACGGGGAAGATCTCCAGCCTGCCGATGAGCATGCACAGGCTCAGCACGATCTTGCTCAGGTCGCTGAAGGCGGCGAAGTTGCCGGTGGGGCCGACCTTGCCCAGGCCGGGGCCGATGTTGGACAGCGTGGCGATGACGGCGGTGAAGTTGGTCTCGAAGCTGAAGCCGTCCAGCGACACGATGACGGTGGCCACGATCAGGATCAGGAAGTAGGCGAAGAAGAAGCCCTGCACGCCGCTGATGATGCTCTCGTCCACGGTGTGGCCGTCCAGCTTGACGGTGTTGACGGACTTGGGGTGTACCGTGCGGCGGATGTCGCGCACCATGCTCTTGAGCAGCAGCTGCACGCGCACCACCTTCAGGCCGCCGCCGGTGGAGCCCGCGCTGGCGCCGATGAACATCAGCGTCACCAGCAAGACGCGGCTCAGCTGGGGCCACAGGTCGAAGTCCGCGGTGGCGTAGCCGGTGGTGGTCATGATCGACGAGCACTGGAAGAAGCTGTAGCGCAGCGCCGTGAAGAAGCTGCCGTTGTACAGCGGCATGATGTTTATGGCGATGATGGCGCTGACGGACAGCAGTATGCCCACGTACCAGCGCAGCTCGCTGTTGCCGAAGGCCGCCTTCCAGTTGCGGCGGATCAGGAAGTAGTAGATCGAAAAGTTCACGCCGAACAGCGCCATGAACACGCCGACGACGATGTCCACGGCGGCGCTGTTGAAGTGGGCGATGCTGTCGCCATAGGTGCCGAAGCCGCCGGTGCCGGCCGCGCCGAACATGTGCACCAGCGCGTCGTAGAGGTCCAGGCCGCAGAACAGCAGCGCCGCTACCATGAACAGGGAGATGGCCACGTAGATTTCATACAGTATCTTGGCGTTGTTGGCCACCCGGGGCACCAGCTTGTCGGTGCTGGGGCCGGGGGATTCGGCCCGCATCAGGTGGATGGACCGGGCGCCCATCTTGGGGATCAGCGCCAGCGAAAGCACCAGCACGCCCATGCCGCCGGCCCAGTGGGTGAAGCTGCGCCAGAACAGCAGGCCCTTGGGCAGGGCCTCCACGTCGGTCAGTATTGTCGCGCCGGTGGTGGTGAAGCCGGAGACGGTTTCAAAGAAGCAGTCCACCAGCGAGGGCACGTAGCCGGAGAAGTAGAAGGGCAGGCCGCCCAGGAACGACACGATGATCCAGCTGAAGGCCACGATGGCGAAGCCCTCCCGCGCCCGCAGGGTGTCCCGCCGGGGCTGTACGAGCGCCAGCGCCGTGCCCACGGCCAGCGCGATCAGCATGGACAGCAGCAGCGGCATCGTGTCGCCGCTGTGCAGTATCAGCGACACGATGATGGGCAGCGCCATCAGCGCGCCGCACACGCGCACCACGTTACCGATGATGTGGCAGAGTAATCGCTTGTTCATTTTCTGATCTCCGTAATGTCGAAGGCGTCCTCAAGGTTCACCACGGTGCCCGCCTTCGCGGTCAGTATCACGGTGTCGCCCGCCTCGATTTCGTCGCCGCCGAAGGGGATGATGCACTTGCGCTCGCGCACCAGCACCGAAACCAGTATGCCCTTTCGGATGTTCAGCTTGTTCAGCGGGATGTTCAGGTAGGGCGCGCCCTCCAGCGCGGTGAACTCATAGGCCTCCACCTGGCCGCCCATCATGTAATAGATCTTTTCCACCACCGAATTGCGGCTGTTGTTCAGCGCCCGCACCGAGCGGAGTATGGCGTTGGCGGTGGTCAGCTTGGGGCTGATGGCGCAGTCGATGCCCAAATCCTCCATGATGTCCATGGCGTTGAGCCGGTTCACCTTCACGATGACCTTCTTCACGCCCTGGCGCGCGCCGTACAAGCCGGTGATCAGGTTCTCCTCGTCCCGGTTGGTCAGGCAGATCAGCGCGCCGCAGTCGGCCAGGTTCTCCGACTCCAGCACCTCGGTGTCGGTGCCGTCGGCGTTGATGATCATCACGCCGTCCAGCTGGTCCGCCAGCCGCAGGCACTTCTTTTCGTCGATCTCGATCAGCCGCAGGTAGACGCCCATGCCGGCGATGATGCGGGCCAGGTAATAGGAAATGTGGCCGCCGCCGATCAGCAGCGCCGATTTCAGCCGCTGGGTGTCCTTGCCCAGCTGCTTGAAGAAGCGGGTGATGGATTCCCGGTCGCCGGTGGCGTACACCCGGTCCCCCGGCATCAGCATGCTGGCGCCGTCGGGGATGAAGGCGCTGCCGTTGCGCTGTACGGCGGTGAACTGTATGCGGGGGTAGCGGCCGTGCAGCCGGGAGAGGGGCGTGTTCAGTATGGCGTCCCGCTCCTCGGTGCGGAATTCCACCATCTCCACCCGGCCGTGGGCGAAGGTTTCCACGTTGATGGCGAAGGGGAAGCGCAGCAGGCGGGAGATCTCCAGCGCAGCGGCGCGCTCGGGGTTGGCCACCTGGTCGATGTCCAGCTTCTTTTGCAGCAGCGTCAGGCTCTCGGTGTATTCGGGGTCGCGGATGCGGGCGATGGTGTACTTCGCGCCCAGCTGCTTGGCCGCCAGGCAGCACACCATGTTCAGCTCGTCGTTGCCCGTGACCGCGATAATCACATCCGCGGACT
>ONJE01000342.1 GCA_900318045.1 uncultured Eubacteriales bacterium | reverse complement strand
CCCGGTAAGTTAGCGTTTAGAACGCGGCAGTCGCTATTTCTAATCCCTATTCCCTAATCCCTAATCCCTGCGCGTCAGCTCGACAAATCAGAATTTACCTTACTGAACAGTTACAACCAGCGGCAAATTGCCGCCTTTACATCACCAGTTCATAGGTCAGCTCCAGCCGTTCCTCGTCGGAGGAGCGGTTTTTTCGCTTCCCGACGCCCGGAACGCGCCGCATACCCAGGCGCTCCATCAGTCGCCATGAGCGCTCATTCTCGCTGTCACACATGGCAACAAAGCGGTGCATGCCGACGTTGTCCCTCCCCCAGGCCATCGCAGCCTTTGCGGCCTCCGTAGCGTAACCCCGGCCCCAGTATTGCTTGTTCATGATCCATGCCAGATCGACAGAGCCATCCTCCAGCCTGTCCAGGGTAATACCACCAATATGGCGTCCTTCCGCAAGAACCACAAATTCACAGCGACCGGGGCGCGCCTTCTCCCACTCCTCCATCGCGCTTTCGATGAATGCCCGGGTCTCTTCGATTGAATCATGGGGATAGAAGCACATGTAACGGGTCGTTTCCAGGTCGGAGGCGTAGGCGTATGTGGATTCCAGATAGTCAAGGCTGATCGGCTCAAGCGCCAGCCTTTCAGTTGTGATTCGCATGAGTCGATCAGCCTTTCATGGATATATATACACGGTTTGCAATAGGCGCATGCTGCCTGGCAGGCAGTTCAGGTTTTTGCAAGACGATGATGGCTGGGATTCAGCCGTCCGGAGGCGATGAGCGTTTTGAGGCGCCTTTAGCGGCGGCAATTTGCCGCCGCTAAAGGTCGTCGCTGCGTCAACCGGTAACTTCGCCCTCCAGCGCCTTCTCCCTGGTTTTCAACACCACCTCGTCATTTTCAACGTCTACAATGATGGCGGTGTCCTCAGGCAGGTCGCGCTCTATGAGCAGCTTGGCGATGGGCGTCTCGATCGCGCGCTGTATGAAGCGCTTCAGTGGGCGCGCACCATACACCGAATCGTAGCCGTTGTCCACCACCCACTGTTCGGCGGCGGGAGTCAGCTGCACGGTCAGGCGACGGTCCGCCAGCCTGCGGTCGAGGCCCTTGATCATCAGGTGCATGATCTCCACGATCTGATCGCGCGTCAGCGGCGTGTAGATGACGATCTCGTCCAGGCGGTTCAGGAACTCGGGCCTGAACTGGGTCTTCAGCAGCGCTTCCGTCATACTGGCTGCCGAGGTTCGAGGTCAGGATGATGATGGTATTCTTGAAGTCCACCGTGCGGCCCTGGGAATCGGTGATTCGCCCGTCGTCCAGCACCTGCAGGAGAATGTTGAACACGTCCGGGTGGGCCTTCTCCACCTCGTCAAACAGCACCACGCTGTAGGGCTTGCGCCTTACGGCTTCTGTCAGTTGGCCGCCCTCGTCATAACCCACGTATCCGGGAGGCGCCCCGATCAGACGGGAGACGGAAAACTTCTCCATATACTCGGTCATGTCGATGCGGATCAGGTTCTTTTCGTCGTCAAACAGCGCCTGGGCCAGCGTCTTGGCCAGCTCGGTCTTGCCGACGCCGGTGGGCCCCAGGAACAGGAACGAGCCGATGGGCCGGTTCGGGTCCTGTATGCCCGCGCGGGAGCGCAGTATGGCCTCAGCCACCTTTTGGACGGCCTCGTCCTGGCCAACCACCCGCTCGTGCAGCACCTCATCCAGGTGCAGCAGCTTGCTGCGCTCGCTCTCCACAAGCTTGGTGACGGGGATGCCCGTCCAGCGGGAGACGATGCGGGCGATCTCGTCCTCGGTCACGCGGTCGTGCAACAGCGCCTTGCCCTTTCCCGCCTCCATCTGCCTTTCCGCCTCGGCCAACTGGGCCTTCAGCTGGGGCAGCTTGCCATATTGCAGCTCTGCGGCACGGTTCAGGTCGTACTCGCGCTGGGCTTTTTCGATGTCAGCGTTCATCTGCTCAATCTCCTCGCGCAGCTTCTGCACCGTGGAGATCTTCGCCTTTTCGGCTTCCCACTGGTCCTTCATGACGCTGAACTTCTCGCGCAACACCTTCAGTTCGCCCTGAACACGCTCCAGCTCATGCTGGGATGCCTCGCCCTCCTGGGACAGGGCCACCTCTTCGATCTCCTTCTGCTTGATGTCCCGGGCGATGCTGTCCATCTCCTGGGGCATGGAATTCAGCTCGGTGCTGACCATCGCGCAGGCCTCATCCACCAGGTCGATGGCTTTGTCAGGCAGGAAGCGGTCGGTGATGTAGCGGTCGGAAAGCCGTGCCGCGCTGATCAGCGCCTGGTCGGCGATCTTCACCTTATGGAAAACCTCGTACCGTTCCCGCAGGCCACGGAGTATGGAAATGGTCTCATCCACCGAAGGCTCGTCCACCATCACCGGCTGGAAACGGCGCTCCAGGGCCGGGTCCTTCTCGATGTACTTTCGGTATTCGTCGATGGTGGTCGCACCGATGCAGTGCAGCTCGCCCCGGGCCAGCATTGGCTTCAAGAGGTTGCCGGCGTCCATGCTGCCCTCGGCCTTACCCGCGCCGACGATGGTGTGCAGCTCATCAATGAACAGGATCACCCTGCCCTCGCTCTTTTTGACCTCTTCCAACACGCTCTTCAGGCGCTCCTCGAACTCGCCGCGGAACTTCGCGCCGGCGATCAGCGCGCCCATATCCAGCGCTACCAGCTGGCAATCCTTCAGCCGGGCTGGTACATCCTCCTGAACGATTCGCTGGGCCAAACCTTCGGCGATGGCGGTCTTGCCCACGCCGGGTTCGCCGATCAGCACGGGATTGTTCTTGGTCTTCCGGGACAGTATGCGGATGACGTTGCGAATCTCGTCGTCGCGACCAATGACGGGGTCCAGCTTCTCGTCCAGCTTCTCGGTGCGCGCCTTCTGGGTCAGGTCGATGCCGTATTTCAGCAGGGCGTCGTAGGTGTCCTCGGGGTTCTCACTGGTGACGCGGGTGTTGCCGCGCACCTTCTGCATGGCCTCCAGAAAGGCCTCTTTCGTCAGGCCAAACTCATTGAAGATGTTGCGGACAGCGCCGTTGGGGCGCTCGAGGATGCCCAACAGGATGTGCTCGACGGATACATACTCGTCCTTCATGTACTGGGCCTGCTGCTCCGCCTCGGTTAGCGCTGCGTCCACGGACTGGGACACGTACACCTTGTCCATCTCGCGGCCGGGGCCGGACACCCTGGGGATGCGCTGGATCTCCCGGTCGCAGGCGGTAGCCATGCGCTTGGTGTCGATCTTGGCCTTCTTCAGGATCTGGGCAGCGGCGCCGTCCTCCTGGTTCAACAGGGCGTACAGCAGATGTTGCTGGTCGATCTGCATATTCTGATTGCGGATTGCGCAGCTTTGGGCCTCCCGGATGGCCTCTATGGATTTCTGGGTGAATTTTTCGATGTTCATATCTCTACCCCCCTTCAGGGCTGTTGATAATTTAAAGTCGATTTGACTTTCTTTGACTATTATATCCTATCTCACGGATTTGTCAATAGTTTTGAGAAAGAAATATAAAATTAACAAAATTCCCTCGCTCAAGCTTGTTCCGTTGAACCGCTTGCATTTCAGCAACAAACCTACTATAATAGAGTCAACGATGATGACGGGAGATAACCATGAACGACCTGATCGGCTTCTTCGATTCCGGCGTGGGCGGGATCAGCGTACTCCACGAAGCCCGAAAGCTGCTGCCCAACGAGCATTTCTTATTCTACGGCGACAACCTGCACGCTCCCTACGGCCCCCGGCCGCTGGAGGAGATTCGCGCCCTGAGCGCCGCCGGTATCGACATCCTGTTCTCAAGGGGCGTCAAGGCCATCGTCATCGCCTGCAACACCGCCACCTCGGCCTACGCCGAAATCGTGCGAAAGGCCCACCCCGAGCTGCCCATCATCGGCATGGAGCCGGCATTGAAGCCAGCCCACTTTGCCCGCCACGGCGGCAAGGTGATCGTGCTCGCCACCGACGCCACACTGCGCCTTGAAAAGTTCGAGCGGCTGATGCGCTTGTATGGCGACGATGTGATCACCGTGGTCGGAAAGGGGCTTGTGGAGCTGGTTGAGTCTGGAAAAGCCCGGTCCGCGGAGGCGCGTTCGCGCCTCGAAGCCTTTCCTCCGGGAGCCGATTCAGTGCCTCTTTCCGAACGCGGAAATCTTCGATGGGCGATATGGGACAGCCATGCGCCTGAAATACCTGCTGGATCACAATAACCTGCGCTCAGATGACAGCCCAGGCAGCGTGGAGTACCAAAGTTCCGCAGGTCCCGAAGCCGTAGCGATGATGAAGCGGCTGATGGAGGCGCTGGGATAAAAAACAGTGTAACTGTTCAATTCCCAATCAAATGTATCGTCTGTGGCGGCAAAGCGGAATCGGGTGCGCTTCCCGCGCACGGCATGGCGCCGCCGCTGCATTTTCCTCCGCCAGGACTGAATCACCGTGCAGCAAGCGTTACTGCTCAGCGTAACTCCCTCAGTCACGCTTCGCGTGCCAGCTCCCTCAGGGAGGGAGCCTTTTGGTGTGAGAATGCGCCTTACAGGCTCCCGTTCAGGTCCCCTCCCTGAGGGGGCTGGCGGGCCGTCAGGCCAGATTGAGGGAGTTATCAGGGGCGCTGAGCTGTAACCAGCAAGCCGTGCCACCATGTATAATGGTGGGAGCGAGATGTTGCAGTTGTGGTTATACCATGCTACAATATGGCTACTGTAAGGAAATACTGCACATATCGTGCGGTATTTCCTTAATCATTGACATTGAGCTCTACAATGGTTTATAATACCAAAAATTGACAGCAGGAG
>ONJE01000047.1 GCA_900318045.1 uncultured Eubacteriales bacterium | reverse complement strand
GGCCGGCCCACCTTCCCCTGAAGGGGAAGGCTTTTGGTCGCGTCAGCCGCTATTTCTAATCCCTAATCCCTATTCCCTAATCCCTGCGCCTCTCCCCGACAAATCAGAATTTGCATACAGCTGAACAATTGCTCCCAGACGAACAGGCTTCCATTTTTGTGTGGAAGCCTGTTTGTTTGGGAGTCTCTCAGAACGGCGCTTCGTCGTTCGTCGTACCCATTGCCCCGGCGATGGTGATATTCACGCCGTTGACCTCCACGCCCTCCTCGGCGCGTATCAGTATGTAGCGCTGGCCGTCGATGACCCGGGTCTCCACCAGATCGCTGCGCTCGGGGTTGACCTGGACTACCACATCGGGGGTGCGCACCTCAAACTTCTTCGGCTGGACGATGTTCACGGCGTTCAGGCACATGTCCTGGCCGAACTGGGCGTCGTACTTTTCCTCGAAGGCGGCCACCTTCTCCTCGGGCACGCCACAGCTTTGCAACATGCCGGACATCTCCCGGCGGGAAATGGTCAGCGGCTCGGCGGTCTTGTCCTTGTCGCGCTCCTGAATCATGTCCCGCAGCTGCTCGTGGACGGTCTGCACCACCTCGAGACTCAGGTCCTCGTCCAGCGTGTCCTCCAGCACCGCCTGGAACACCTCCCGCTGCTCGGCGGCAGGCATCGGCGCGTCGCAGTGGAACACGGCGTCCACGAACTCGTCATGGGCGTTGGCGGCGTCCCGGGTGAAGTAGAGGGCACTGTAGATGTTCGCGGCCCGGTCGTCGAAGGTGGGAAACATGAAGCCCAGCTCCGGCCCGGAGACCACCCAGTCCAAATCACGGCTATGGAAGGCGTTGTCTTCGCTGAAATAGCTCAGCGCGGGCTTGGTCAGCTTCACCGGGCAGATGCTGACCAGTATGTAGTTGAAGACCTCCTCGGAGATCACGTCGCTCCTGTTTTCATCGGTATGGCGGAAAGGCACGTCGTAAGCGTCGTGCATCATCAGGATCAGGTAATTACCCTCCAGCTCCAGGCAGTCGATAATCTTTTGGCACAGCTTTTCCGCCCCGGCATCCACGGTCAGGGCGGTGTTGCGCAGGCCCATCAACAGCTGGTGGGCCTCGTCGTCCATCACCTGGTCGGGGCGGAACTCGATGTCGATCAGGTTGCGGCCCGGCACGCCCGCCAGCGTGCGCTTGAATATGGCCAGATACTTCTCCTGCTCCTCCAGCGGCAGGGACAGCAGGGGATAGTTGAAGGCGGAGACGATCTCACGCTTCCCGTTGACATAGCAGCCACGAACGCAGCTGATGGCATTTTTATCCAAATTGAACCGGCGTCGGATTTCTGCGATTTCTTTTCTGTTCATGGTATACCTCATTATAAAATATGAGCGCGCTGTTGCGCGCCCGTCGGTCATTCATTATATCACATCGGGGCGATTCGATTCAGACACGAAATCGCCTTTTCAATGATGATCGGAAAAAGATACTCCGGCTTACTGACCCGCCTTCCGATACTTCAACTCGATCAGCAGGTTCGATATGCCATTGTACACGATCACGCCGCCGATGACCATCACTGCGGCCTTCATCGCGCCAAAGGAGTGGAACACCAGGAACAGGCCCGCCACAATGGTCAGCGCCGCCATGATCAACGAGCCCAGCCAGCTGCCGCCCTGCTTGCGCATGTCCATGGCCTGGGCCAGATTCATTACGCCGTTTACCGCAATGGCCACGCCAATCAGCTTTGGCAGCAGCGTGATAACACCCCGCGGCGCAATCAGCACCACCAGGCCCGCCACCAGGCAAAGCATGCCGATGGCCAGCGTGGTATAGCTGCGGTTGGGCAGGTTGCGATCGCGATACCAGCTGAAGCAGGAAATCGCCGCGCCCACCAGCAGCGCGATGCCCAGGAGCTTCGCGGCCACCTCCAGCGTCTTGCCGGGCCACAGGATCAGCAACAGCCCCAGGATCACCATCAAAATCGAGAGCAATACGTTGTTCCGGCTGAATTTCTCAAAGCGATACTTCATATTCGACATGTCGTTCATCCCTTCCGTTCTGTCTTTTATATCCGTCGACGCGCACAAGGGTACCTCTAAAAACTATCGCACCGTCCGGCGAGATGAGTTTCAGTCAGATTTGACTTTCAAAAGGCGCAGGCTGCCTGGCGGGCAGTCAGGGTTTTTGCCAGTCGAAGATGGCTGAAATTCAGCACCCTACGGTGATGAGCGTTTTTAGAGGTGCCCATAAGGCGGCCGGTCGCGGCTCAGCACCCTGCCCTTGGCTTGTCCTCATTTCCCCATGCTTCGGGATCGCTGCGAATCTCCTCCATCAGCGCCAGGTTCCTGTCCCATACGCCATAGCGGTTGTCACCCCGATGGTCCGCCAGTTTCCAATGGGCATTGAGATAGTCGTTGAGGTACATCGTCATCTTTTCCGCCCCGGTAACGGAAAGATGGCTGGTCTTGCTGAAATCCCGGGCATCATCCATCCCCAATTCATCGTACACAAGGTTGCAATTGATCAGCGGCACGCCCTTCTTTTCCGCGAATTCCGCCAGGCTGTTGTAATAGGGCTGCTTGGCTGTCGCGTTCTTCCAAAACGGCGTGATGAGGAACACCAGGTCAAAGCCCCGCTCCTTAGACAGTTCCACCAGTTTGTTCAGGTACATCCTGTTCTTATTCGACAGGCGCGCCGTCTCCGTCACCGCATTCAGATCCCGGGGAAACTGGCCGGGAATGCTCTGCGTCAGCCTGAAGTAGCCGAGGTAATCCCTGTAATACACATTCCCATAATCGGGCATGTAATCCTCCGCCGTGATCTCCCGGTAGCGGGAGTGAAACCACGGAAAGCGGAGCAGGTAGTCAAACAGGTACTCCCTGTTTTTCACACTGGCGTCCAGCATCTCGAGGTAGTTCCGTCCCAGGCGCATGCCGCTGGTCGCCAGGGCTGTCACCGACTTCGCGCTGTAGTTCTTCTGCCCGTCCACCTTGTAGCACTCCACAAACACCACCTTCGGCATTTGGCGCTTGAGCGCTTCCTTCAGGTGGTAATAGCTCTCCCAAATTGGTTGGGAGCCACAGCCCAACACGTAGGCGCTGATGCCGCTTTCCCGCCACAGCACCGACGGGTCGATGTTCATAAATGCGTGTGATGAACCGATGAACATCACATCCACCGTATCCCCAGGCAGCGTCCACAGCTTTTCAAGGCGCTTTTCCTGCTTGAAGCGAAACACATTCCAAAATCCGACGAACAGCAGTGCGCCGATCAGCAGGAACGCGATCGTCTTGATTACCTTTAATCGCATACGCACCTACCCACTCTAAAACTGGAAATAGATGAATGCCTGCTGCTCGTAGGCAGGACCGTATTTCCCAAAGATGAGTATCCCGAACAACAACGCGTACAGCACCACCCAGCGCACCGGCAGACGCCGTCCCGCCAGAAAGGCATCCGGGGTCTCATGTCGCCTGTAGCGCGCCAGGCTGAACGCAAACAGGATGCTCATGGCGCACAGCAGCACCACCCATTCCACGCCATCCATCCCGAAGTCGAACAGGCCGGCCTCCCCCGTCGGGGGTACAAATGCGAACATCCGCCGCAGGTAGCCCAGGGCCTCTGACATCGTATCCGCGCGGAACAGGACCCAGGCCACCGTGACCATTGCGCAGGTCAGCAACGTCTGGAACAGCTTATGCGCCCGGGAATCCCGATTCACCCGCAGCAGGGCCACGACCCTGTCCCGGTCCGGGGCAAGCATGTCGCCCAGCACCTGGTACAGCCCGTGCAGGCAACCCCATGCCACGAAATGCCAGCCTGCGCCGTGCCACAGGCCGCTGACCAGAAACACCACCATCAGGTTGAAATACCGCCGCGACCTGGAACAGCGGCTGCCGCCCAGAGGGATGTAGAGGTAGTCCCGAAACCAGGTGCTCAGCGAGATGTGCCATCTTCGCCAGAACTCCTTGATGCTCCGGGCAAAGTAGGGCGTGTCAAAGTTCTCCATCAGCGTGAACCCCATCACCTTTGCCGCCCCGATGGCAATGGTGGAATAGCTGGCAAAATCACAGTATATTTGCAGGGCGAAGCCGCAGGCCGCAGCCCAAAGCACCCCGGAGCCGCACGCGCCGAACCCGTCGAACACACTGTCCACGAATACGCAGACGCGGTCGGCGATCACCAGCTTCATGAACATGCCGTAGAGCATCAGCGTCAGCCCGCGGGTGATCCGGTCGTAGTCCCACAGCTTCTTGTTGGGGATGTCGTGGATGTCCGCCAGCAGATTCCCGGAACGCTCGATGGGGCCGGCCACCAATTGGGGAAAGAAGGATACGAACAGTGCGTACTTGAAGAAGTTCCGCTCCGCCGCGATATCGCCGCGGTAGACGTCCATGGTGTAGCTGAGGGCCTGGAACGTGTAGAAGGAGATACCCACGGGCAGCACGAAGGAAAACCGGTTTTCTATGGTACCGAATCCCAGACGCCCCATCACGGCGTTGAAATTGTTCAGCAGGAACGCCCAGTACTTGAAGAAGGCCAGGATCAGCAGGTTGACCAGGAAGCAGCCCGCGACGACCAGCTTCCGCCTGCGGATCGCCTGCTTCTCCGGCAGCGAACCCGCCTGCCGCCTGGCGTTAATCCCGTCCAGCAACAGCCCGCTGGCGTAGGTGGCCGCGGTGGAAAAGGCGATCAGCAGGATGTACTTCGGGTTCCAGCACATGTAGAAGTAGTAGCTCGTCACCAGAAGCCACAGGTACTTTACCTTCTTTGGAATCAGAAAATACACCAACACCACGACGGGAAAGAACACCAGGAATTCCCAGGAATTGAAAAGCAATCTAAACCCTCCTCAAGCACAAGCGTTCAATCCTTGCGCATCAGCCGCCGCATGCGGGTCTGCACACGGTCTCTGAGGCGATTCCTCAGGCTCTCCTTGGGTTGGGCAGACTTTTCAAACTCAATCGGATGCGTCAGGTACCAGGCCTGCACGTCGATGGGCACAGCGCCATCGGGGCGCAGCCGGGTGTATATGCCCTCGGCGTCCAGCCGCCATGCCCGGGTGTTGTCGGCCAACAACAGCTCAAGGTATTCTTGCAGGAACTTCTTCAGCTCCGGCGAGCATACCGGGCCGCCCACCTCCACGCGGCGGTCCTGGTTTCGGGTCATGAAGTCGGCCGAGGACAGGTACAGCTTCATCTCGGGCCCGTCGCCAAAGGCATAGATGCGGCTATGCTCCAGGAAGCGGCCCACCACCGAGATCACAGTGATATTCTCGGTTTTGCCTGGCACACCGGGCAGCAGGCAGCAGATGCCCCGGATGACCAGTTCCACCTTCACGCCGGCGCAGCTGGCCTCGCTGAGCTTGTCGATCAGCTCTCGGTCGGTGACAGAGTTGGCCTTCACCCGGACGCGTCCCTCGCTGCCCCGTGCGATTTGCTCGTCGATCATGGCCATGATGCGATCCTTCATGGCGAAGGGAGCCACCAGCAGCTTTTCATATTCGCCGGCGCTGTTGCCGATGAGCATGTTCTCGAAGAAGTTCACCGCATCCCGGGTAATGACCGGATCGGCGGTCATCATACAGAAGTCGGTGTACAGCGTACTCGTTTTCTCGTTGTAGTTGCCGGTGCCCACCTGGGCGATATAGCCAAGCCCCCCGCGCTCGCGGCGGGTAATCAGGCACAGCTTGGCGTGGCATTTCAGGTTTTCCGGCCCATAGATGATGCGGCAACCGGCTTCCTCCAATTCCAGTGCCCAGTCGATGTTGTTCTGTTCGTCGAACCGGGCGCGCAGCTCCATCAGCACCGTCACCTCCTTGCCGTTTTCGGCGGCGGCACACAGTGCCTTGGCAATGGCGGAATTGCGGGCCAGGCGGTAAATGGTAATCTTGATGGAGGCCACGTTCGGATCCTTGGCGCTCTGGCGCAGCAGATCCAGGAAGGGCTGCATGCTCTGGTAAGGATAGAACAACAGAACGTCCCGCTGAACGATCTGATCCCACATGGGCTGGTCGGGGTTCAGGTAATTCGGGTACACCGGCACATGGGGCGCGTTGAGCAGCTCCCTGGGCGTTCTCTCGATCTGATCCACATAGTCGATCACCAGCGGACACTGACAGCTGAACACCCGCTCGGCATCCAGCTTCAGGAACTCACAAAGCCGCTTGGCCAGCCGGGGCGCCTTGCCCTCCAGCTCCAGGCGCACCGGGGCCAGCCGGTCCCGCTTCTTCAGCAGGCTGCGCATGTAGTTCAGGAAATCCGGGTTTTCGTCGTCATAGTGCTCCTCGCTGAGGCTGATATCCGCGTTTCGGGTGATGGAAATCACCGCCTGTTCCCCAACGTCGTATATCTTGAAGATCTTCTTCATATGGGCAGCGATCACGACCTCGGTGCGAATGTAGCGCGCGCCGCTTCCGGGCAGCATGATCACCCGGGGCAGCGACGGCGGCACGTCCACGATGCCCAATACCGAGAGCGGCTTGCCGGAGCCCTCGTGCTTGCCAGCCGTCGCCTGCTTGCCCGCAACCTCGTGTTTGCCGCCCCCCTGCTTGCCCGCGGTGGCCTGCTTGCTCTGTGACTTGCCACCCTGGGGCTTGCCGCTGAGCGTCAGCAGCGCGGCTGCGTACAGCGCCTTGTTTTTCAAATGGGGAAAGGGGTGACTGCGATCGATCACCTGGGGTGACAGCAGCGGCCGTATGTTCTCCTTGTAGTATTCCTGAACGTACTCCTTTTGGGCGACCGTCAGCGTATCGTAGCCCGCCTCGGTCACCCCGGCGTTGTCCAGCTCATTCATCAGGGCGTGGTAGATGTCGTCCCGACGCCGGATCAATGGCTCAACGGCGGCGCAGATGGCGCTGACCTGCTGCTTCGGCGTCATGCCGGACTTGTTGTCCTTCTCGTCCGGAGCGATCATGTCAATGTCGATCAGGCTGCCCACGCGAACCATAAAAAATTCGTCCAGGTTGCTGGTGAATATCGACACGAAACGCAGCCGCTCCATCAGCGGCAGGCCTGGGTCCATGGCCTGGGCCAGCACCCGCTCATTGAATTTCAGCCAGCTCAACTCCCGGTTCTGGGTAAAGCTCAGATCCCTCTGCTTGACGACGGGGATATTTTCCACCTGTAAAGCCTCCTCTGCCGATTCCGCCGTATTATAGCACTTTTTCGGCCGCCTGCCAACGCCAAAGACGCGACAAAGCGCGATTATCTCTTTTTTTCCAAATTCCTGCATAGTATCGCCTTTTTTGCGATAATCGCTTGTCAGCACCCGGATTGTATGATACAATATATTGGGGTGTGTGATACCCAACAGAATATCAAGGAGGAACAACAGACATGAAGAAAATGCTTGCATTGCTGCTGGCCCTGGTGCTAGCACTTTCCTGCACGCTTGCCCTGGCCGAGACGACTGAGACGACCAGTACGACCGATACGGCCAGTGCCCCTGTATTCAATGGCCTGACCATTGAATCCGAGTACGACGTGGACCGCGAAGCCCTGAAGAATGTGCTGACCCAGTTCGGCCTCGACGAGAGCCTGGTCACCATCGTCGATACCATCGCGGCCGTCATCGACCAGTATGGCGATAAGCTGGTCATCTGCAAGGACGGCTTCCAGGCTGACATGCTGCTGCAGGGCAATTCCCTGGTGAACCTGGTGGGTCTGATTGGCGAAAAGGGTGTGACCATCGGCAGCAACCTGATTCCCAGCTATGCCCTGGATATCTCCTACGAGGAGATCGGCGCGATGATGCTCAGCAAGCTCCAGGAGCGGGCCGAGGTCATGAACAGCCTGGACGTGGACGGCCTCAAGACCGTTCTGACGGAGTATATGAATGACTATGTCAACACCTGCACCTCCGCCATCATTCCCGGCGAAGTCAAGCAGGGCGATTATGTGATGGACGGCATCAGCTACAATGTCATGATGCCCATGAAGGTAGACTTGCCCACCATCGTCGACGCCACCAATGAACTGGTCTACAACCTGTCTAACGACGAGACCATCCAGACTGCGCTTGCCCAGCTGGCGCTGATGGGTGTTGACGTGAAGTTCGATGCCCTCGAGGAAGGCTATACGATCGTCGATCCCGCCTATCTGCCCTCCGTTGCCGTCGAGGTCTACATGAACGTCGACGAAAAGGGCGCGCAGAACGGCCCCACCCAGGTTTCCGTGTACGTGGTGCCCGCCGGCGAGACCAATCCCGCCACCACGGTTATCACCAAGGTCAACGGCAACAACGTCACCGTGGACGCCCAGTTCGTCTCCGGCAAGGATAACATCAACGTGATCTACGCCATGGACCGCGATCCCGCGGATCCCTTCGGCTTGAATGGCCGCGTGGACGCCTATGTGAACGACTTGTATTTCGGCCTTGCCGCCGTCACCGCATCCAACGGCCAGAGCATCACCTATGACGCTTATGAGTATGTGCTGGACACCGAGAAGGCCGTTGCAGAGGAGCACGGCTCCGTCGTCCTTGATGGCGCTCTGACCATGGGCGTGTCTGACAAGGCCACCCACATCACCCTGGCCGACCTGACCGGCGACAACGCCGACGATGTCATCGGCGGACTGACCAGCGACCTGAGCGGCGGCGCCCTCTCCATCGTGATGTCTATCGCCAGCACGGGCCAGCTGATGGGCAATGCCAATGCGCCTGCGGCCTGATCTTATCGGACCGGTAAGCTAACACCGCGGAGCAGTTCAGATTGAACTGCTCCGCTTTTATTTAAGGAAATACCGCATAATCGGGTTGTGGTATGATGAAAGGTACTTTGACCAGGTCCAGCCTGCAGAAATCGCAGGTTACATGCGGGTAATCAAGATTTTTGCAGGCTGTAGATGCTTGAAATTCATCCATCGGACCGCTGCCCGTATTATGTGGTATTCCCTTAAGCAATTGGAGTCAAAGAGAACCATTCGTCCCTGTTGACTCTAAATTCTGATTTATAGAGCTGTTAGCAGAAATGCCAAGGGTAGAGCAAAGGGAACAGGCAACAGGGAACAGGGAACAGGAAAAGCCGCGCACGGGGCGGTACAACCAAGTCAAAGCATAAGTTCCCGCGATAAAATGAGACGCGGAATCCCTGAAAACCCTGTAGCGGCGACATAGACACCACCATTGCATTCATTCGAAAAGGGCATCGCCCCTGCAGCGTGTACGTTTTCATAATCCACGCGCCAGCCGCCATTCCTGTTCCCTGTTCCCTGTTCCCTGTTCCCTGTTCCCTCGTCTCCCCACACAAATCAGAATTTTCCTGACTGAACTGATACGAAGTACAATTAATGATTCATCAAGCGTCAGCGCGACAAATCAAAGACTCCTCCTTCAGCATTCCACCATCCATCCGATACAGCACATCGGCGTAGCGGGTAGCCTCGGTATCGTGGGAGACGATCAGCACCGCCGTACCGCTGTTCCGGGTGACATCCTTCAACGCCGTCAGCACCCGCTCGGTGCTCACGTCATCCAGGTCGCCGGTCGGCTCGTCTGCCAACAGCACCGCCGGTTTCCGCGCCAGCGCCCGGGCGAGTGCCATGCGCCGCAGCTCGCCGCCAGACAACTCCGCGGGCCGGGCCCCGGCAAGGTGGGCGATTTCCAGCGCATCGAGCCAGCGCAGGGCCTCCTTTTCATCTCCGCTGCCGTACATCGTCCCCGGCAGCAATACGTTCTCCAGCACCGTCAGGCTGTCGATGGCGCTGCGACCCTGGGGCACCACTCCGATCTTTTTGTTACGCAGCCGCGAAAGCGCTTCGTCGTCCATGCTGTACAGGTCAGCATCCCCCAAACGCACGACCCCCTCACTGGGCGTCAGCAGTCCCGACAGCATGTGCAGCAGCGTGGTCTTGCCCGAACCCGACCGGCCCATCAGCACCGTCAACTCGCCCCGGCGCAGCCCGAGGCTGACCCCTTTCACGGCATGGAAATAATTGGCCTGTCCGGTTTTGCGCATGTAGCGCTTGGAAAGGTTTTCCGCCTTCAATATCATGTCAAACGCCCTCCCTCAGCGCAATGCCCACATCCGTACGGCTTAGCCGCCATGCCGACCAGGCGCTGGCCAGCGCCCCGACCAGCAGCGTCGCCAGCATCGTCCCCGCCGCCATTGCCAGAATCTCTCTGGCGGGCGGCGTCAGGTAGGGCAAGCCCAGTCGGGTCTCGATCAGCGTGGCAAAGGGAAACACGGCCAGCGCCGCGACGCCCACGCCGATCATACCTCCCGCGAGGCTGCACAGCGCCGATTCCGCCAGCATCAGCCGGCTCAACCCCCGCCGTGAGGCTCCCAGCAGCCGCAGCACCGCGAACTCACGGCGGCGCTCATTTACCATCATGGCAAAGGCGATCAGCAGTATCACAAAGGCCAGCACCCATACCGCGCCGATCAACAGCGCCACCGTTTGGGAAATGCCCGTCAGGCTGTCGGACACGTCGGTGAACATGCTCCGCGCCCGCACGGCGGTGACCTTGCGCACGTGGCCGTTCAGGGCGTTGTTCACCGCGTCCACGTCGTAACCCTCGGCCACTTTCACGTACACCGCAGAGATCATGTCGCTGGTATCGCTGGTGATCTTGTGACCGACGCCCTTCTCCTCAGCGGCAGCCAGCAGCCGCTTCATGGTGTCCAGGGTGCAATAGACCGCTGTGTCCAGCCCCGTGCCGGTTTCAGCCAGCTTAGCCACCACGTGGGTGTTCAGGCCGTAGATACGCAGGTCCTCCCCCACGTCAGCGGTAACGTCGCAGCCCACGGCCACGTCCATCTCCTCCAGCGCGCGGCTGGTGCTGCGGTCGATCCAGGGCTTCACGGTGAAGTCAGTAGCCGGATCCATGCCGATGACCTGCACCTTAACGGCGCAGCAATCCGCCTTCAGCGATGCCAGGAAGGTCTGAGGCGCCGCGATTGCCACGCCCTCCACCTCGCGCACCTTCTCCAACACCGAGGCGTCCATGTAGAAGGCCCCGGTGGTGCCCTGGAGCAGCATATTTTTGAAGGAGACCTTGCTCTCAGCGGTGGCGGGCATCACAATGATATCGGCTCCCAGCCGCGCCTCCAGGCTATCCAGTCCGCTTTGCAGCGAACGCACCACCACCGACCCACAGAACACAGAGAGGGCCAGGAAGGCCGTCAGCAGCACCAGCGCCGCCGTCCGTCCCGGCCTTCGTAACAGGTTTTTGAGGGGCAGTTGCCGCAGCTTCATGCGTTCCTCCCACGGGCCGTCAGGCACCCAACCATCGCAATGACCAAGGTCAGCCCGAACAGCACCAGCATCGCCGGACGCATCACCATCCGGCAGCGCATGGTGTTCACTTTGCAAATATCGATCAGCGTACCGGGGGTCAGAAGCCCCGCGACGGACACGGGCAGCATGCCCAGATACAAGCCCTGCTTTTGTTTGGGAAAGACCAGCGCCAGCATCGCCATCACCGCCTGTGTCCCGCCCAGCGCCAGCATCGCCCGCGCAGCCCAGTGGCACGCCCCGAAGCTCCCGTCCCCGTGCACGCACGCGCCGAGAAAGGTCTGGCTGCCCACGGCGATGAGGATGGAGAGGATGAGGACGATCAGGGCGGGAATGGTTTTTTTGTTCATGGTTACCTCCTTCGGTAAATGCTGATTTGTCGGTCACTCCACGAAATTCTCATTCACCACTTCCCTTGCCACCCTTCCGTGCTCCAACACGATGGTGCGCTGGGCGGCTTCGGCGACCTCGGGGTCGTGGGTAACGACGATCAGGGTGGTGCCCTCGCGGTGGAGCTGGCGGAACAGATCCAGCACGATGTTCTCGTTGGCCTCGTCCAGGTTGCCGGTGGGCTCATCGGCCAGGATCAGCTCTGGGTGATTGATCAGCGCCCGAGCCACGCATACGCGCTGCTGCTCGCCGCCGGACAGCTGGCTGGGCAGATGCCGCGCCCGCTCCCGCAACCCCACGCGGCCCAGGGCCTCCAGGGCCTCTTCCTCGTCGGGCATGGAGTGGTAATACTGGGAAACCATCACGTTCTCCACGGCGGTCAGGTAGTTAACCATGTGGAACTGCTGGAAGATCAGGCCGATCTTGTCCCGGCGGATATCGGTCAGTCGCTTGCTGGATTCCTTCGAGATGTCCACGCCGTCCAGCAGCACCTCACCCTTGGTGGGCTTGTCCATGCAGCCGATGATGTTCATCATCGTGCTCTTGCCAGAGCCGGATGGACCCATGATGGCCACCCACTCCCCCTTGTCCACGTGCAGGCTGACATTGTCCAGCGCCTTCAACTCGCCGTATATCTTGGAAACGTTCTTCAGTTCAAGAAGCGCCATACATCATTCTCCTTTCAATACGAGGGCGGGGTCGATGGCCACAGCCCGCTTGATGGGCATCAGGCAGCTGACCGCGGCGATGACCACGGACACCAGTACTGTCACCGGCAGCAGCAGCGGCTGGAATGTGATCGAAGAATTGAACACGTTCACACTGACAACCTGGGCGAACACGAAGCCCAGTATAGCCCCCAGCACGCCGCCCAATATACCCAGGAACACGCCTTCACCCAGGAATTCCACCCTTATCGAGCCGTCCGACGCACCCAGGGCCTTTCTGAGGCCGATCTCCCGGCGGCGCTCAGAAACCACCGCCATCATCGTGGTGGACACGCAGATCATCGTCAGCAGCAGCACCACCACGGTCACCAGGAACACCAGCGCCTGGAGCTTGCCCAGCACCGCCGTCTCCGACTTGGTGACCCGCTTCACCAGCCGCGCCTTCACGCCCTCGCCGCTTTGGGTGATGGCCTCCGCGCAGGCGTTCAGCTGCTCCTCCTCGGCGGAGACGCTCAGTTCGGCCACGTCCAGTTTGTCCTCGCCGGTGAGGGTCTCCATGTCCTCCAGGGACATGAACACGTATCCCTCCTCCTCGCCACCGGTGGTCAATATGCCGGTGACGGTGTAGCGCACCGTGTTGGGCTTCGCCGCGTCGGTTGCGCTGTGTGCCCCGTTCAGCGCCTCCACCACGGCGTTGGAGGTGATCGTCGCGCCGGAAAGGGCGTCCACATCTTCGCCAATCGTGATCGGCAGGCTCTTGCCGATAAACTGCTGGGCAAATTCCGGCTCCGTCTGGGTTCGGCCGCCGAACTCGGCAGTCTGGGTGGAGGCGTCGATGTTCAGCGTCTTGATCTTCGCCTCGTCGTCCAGCACCGCGGTCACGGTCACCGTGCCGCTGCTCCAGCCCTCGGCGGCGCCGATCAGCGTCGCCCCGGGCACCCGGTCCTCCGTGGCATCGCCGCTGGTCCGGACTGTGGCAGGCTGCCAGGTCAACTCCATGTCGGAGCCCACCTTCACACCAATGGTTTCGGCAATCTCCTTGCCCACCAACACCTCGCGCCCACTATCGGGATATCGGCCCTCCACGCTGAAGTACGGGCTGGTCTTGACCACCTGGGAAAAATCGGTGCCTGCGGTGGTAAAGGACTGCTGGCGACTGGTCATGTCCAGCCGCACATATCGGTATGGTGCCGCACCTACCAGGGCGTCCCCGGGAAGCTGCGTCAGCACACGGGCCAGCTTTTCACTGTCCAGGGTCTCTCCGTCCCCGGGCATCACCAGCATGTTCGCGCCATAGGAGCGCATCTGTGCCCGCATCTGCCGGGGTACGTCGTAGTAAATCGTCACCATGCCTGCCAGGATCGTAGCTCCGATGCCTATGGACAGCAGCGCAATCAGCATACGGGACCGCCGCCGCAACAGCGATGCGGTGATCATCCTGATAAACATTCTACGCTTCGTCATATCAGTGTCCTCCGTGCAGCACTTCCGCCGGCCGCAGCCGCAACACCATCCGTATCGCGGGCAGGCTGCCGGCGATGGTCACCAGGGCGATCAGGCCCGCCACGATGGGTATCACGCGGGTGTCCATGTCGATGGCGGAGCCAAACACGCTGTGACCGATCAGCTGGGCGAAGCCGAAGCCCATGAAGTAGCCCGCGGCGAAGCCCACCAGCGCGGTAATGAGTATCTCGGTCATCACAACGCCGGTGATGGACCGGTCCTTTGCGCCGATGGCTTTCAAAAGGCCAATCTCCTGGGCCCGCTCCATGACGGAGGCGGTCACCAGGTTCGATATGCCCAGCGCCGACCCGATCAGGCTCAGGGCGGTGATCAGGATCATCAGCAGCTTCGTCTTGTCCAGTATCGTACCCTCGCTCTCTGCCACCTGGCGCACGGCACTTGCCACCGATCCGGTGATGACCTCCTGGATCTGGTAACAGATCGCGCTGACATAGGCGGTGCAGTACCACGTCTCGTAGTCCCGGCTGGTCAGGGCCGCGGGATTGCGCGCCGCGCGGCGTGCCAGGTCGTTGTCGGGAGTGGTCAGGGCGGAGACCTCAATGGACGCCACCTTGCCCTCCCGGTCGGTCAGCGCCTGCACGGCGTCAAGCGTGGCAAAGATCTGGTTGTCCTCGTCGCCGCCCGCGTCAAATATGCCTACGATCTCGGCGTCCAGCTCGCCGTGGGTGCCGGTCAGGGCGACCTTCTCCCCCACCGTCCAGCGCTTTTCCCCGGCCAGGGCCGCGCCCACCATGATCTCGTTATTTGCGTTGGCGTCGGCCTCGTTCAGCCAGCGCCCGTCTGTGATTTCCCACCAGGAACGCATCCCGGCCACGCCCGCGTCCAGCTCCTCGCCGGTAGGCAGGGCCAGGTGGTGGTTGAACCAGGTGCCGACAACCTGCACATCCGAGCCGTCCTTCAGCGCGACCCGGGTATCCAGGAACGGGGTAAAATCGACGATGTTGAAGGCCCAGAAGATGGTCTTCAGCTTGCCCAGCTCGTCCTCCCGCAGGTAGGCGGCATTCAAGGCCTCTCCCTCGCCCACGTCATAGATGTCCGACAGCAGCGAAGCGTCCTTGGGCTTCACGGTGATGTTCGCGCCGTAGTTCTTCAGTTCCTTGTTCACCTTCTCCTCGACGCCCAGCACCACGTTCAGCATACCTGTGGCCAGCGACGCGCCCAGGGCGATGGTAACGGCGATCAGCAGCATCTTCCCCTTCTGGTGGAACAGCACGCCGCGAATCATTCTGAACAGCATGTTTTCTGCCCCTTTCCCTATTTGAATTCCTTTTCGCCGGCAAGGATGTCCTCAAGGGCGAACACCAGGTTGCCGTCCGCCACCTCGTAGCTCAGCGGGATGGGGTTGCAGCCGCCCTTGAAGCCGATGGTGCTGGTATTCATCACCACGTCGCAGCGGCGGCAGACCACCAGGCCGTTGCGCTCGTAGTAGCCCGCGTTGCCGCAGACGTCGCAGGCATCCAGGCCTACGCCATAAGCGGCGGAGTTGGGCTTACGCACCACGATCCAGCGCACATCCACGCCATTCCCGGTCTTGTACTCGAAGCGGTGCAGGTGGAAATCGTTCACCTCGTCCATGGGCACCAGGATTCGGTCGCCGTCCACGGTGTAGGTCTCCGGGGCGGACAGCTCGATCACCCGGGTGTCGTAGCCCTTTACGGCAGTCAGGCACAGCGCGAAGACGATCAGCCCCGCGAAGGCCACGCAGGCCGTGCGGCGGCGGCTTCGGTTCCGCGCCCGCAGCTTGCGGTGCTGGGCGGGGTTGTCCCAAGGCTCGGTGACCCTGGTGTTCTGCAGAAAGCAAATGACCAGGCTGAACGCAGCCAGTATGAATATAAGCCAGATGAACACCATCGAATGGTTGACCGTGACGCTCAGCCAGTTGCCAATCAGCGCGTGATTGGCCTTGGAGTAGCGCACCGGCCATTTCAGCCATTTGGCCCGGGTCACCCAGGGCGCGAAGAAGCGGCCCCCACTGTAGAACAGGTTCACCAGCACGCCGCCGCACAGAAGCGCGGACAGGGTGCCCAGGGGCATGATATGCAAAGCGCAGATATACAGCGTGCGCGAATAGACCACAAGCAGCAACAGCGCCAACAGCCAACCCGCCAGGCGCGTCATGTAGTAGGCCGAGAGGTAACCCTCACCCATGGTGTTGAAATTGAAGGGGTAAAGCATCACCCCGGGCAGCGCATAGAAGATATGCGCCGCGGAAAGCCCCGCACCGAACAGGCACAGCAGCCTGCCGCCGAAGCCCCACTCGCTGTCCTCGCGCCTGCCGTAGATGAGGCAGAAGATCACGAACATCAGTGACAGCAAGGAGATGGCGGCAAAGATATAATGGTTCCAGTGGCTGGAGATGATCTTGTTGGTGGTGCCTTTCACCGCGGCCAGCGCCGCTGAGGCCACCACGCCCAGTATGATGCCCACGGCATTGAAGCGGCGTCCGTTCCTGCCGTACAGCCTGCCCAGTACCGCGTGGATCCAGGTCACCAGTGTCACCACTACAAACAGGTCCTGGGTCACCGTCCAAAGGTATTTCAGCATTTTCATGCCTCCCGGAAAAACGAATCATTCAGGTTCTTCGACTCTGCCAACGCTCCGCTCAGGATGGCAAGCGCCACTTCGATGTCATTCTGCGCAGAGGCGTAATCAAAACCGAAGAATCTGCACCCTCATTTAATTCACACTCGGAAAAGATTGGGTCACCGGATTCAGTTAACTCAGCTAAACTTTTTTAAGGAAATACCGCATAATTGGGTGTTGGTATGGCGAGGTGAATTTTAGTCAGGCGTGGATTGCAAATTTTGCAGGCTTACTGGCGGTAAGTCAAGGAATTTGCAGGCTGCGGATGGCTGAAAGTCATCCGTCAGGCTGCCACCCATATTGTGCGGTATTTCCTTAACAATGTTTCTAAACGTACGCACTGCTGATGCGCATCCCCCGCGGATTGCGCACCAGCAGCCGTTGTTTTGCTCGTTTTATCGCTCAGGCGTGGATTACCACTGCTTCACGAAATCCCAGCCGGTCCAGGTGACGGTCAGGGGCTCGGTCCAGAAGTTGTCGGCCTCAACGCCGGTCTCCTCGTCCACGTGCAGCAGATAGCCGTTCTCGGCGGGGCTCTTGATGCTCAGGGTGATGGAGTAGCCCTCTCCCTCGGGCAGGGCGATGTTGTTGCCATAGTGGGGGCCGTCGGAAGCCGCCATGGGCATCATGGAGCCAGTGGCGATCTCCTTGCCGTCCTTGTCGTTGATGACGTAGTCGATGCTCAGGTAGGGCACCCAGCCGTCCACCGGGAAGGAGTAGGGGTTCTCGTTGGCGGTCAGGTCAACCTCGATGTGCAGGTCGGAATCCTCCTTGGAAGCGGCCAGGTCCGAGGGCGCCATGTCCACGGGCTGGAAGTAAACCATCGCCATGGTCATAAAGTCCACGGTCTGCTCGCCCTCAACGCCCAGCTCGAACTCGTCGAAGCCGGCCTCCTCGGCCAGGGCGAAAGCGGAAACGCTGAGCATCATAACGGCCAGCAGCAGAGCAAGAAACTTCTTCATGTGAATTGCCTCCCAAATCAATAGTTTTGTTTGTATCTTCAACGCGCCCTGCGCGGGGCAGGGCCGTGGAGAACCATTTCAACTGAGAATGGAGAATTGCGGATTCCGTTTCAGATCTTAGCGGACTTGTCTGATTGAAATCCAATAATCCGGCGTATTCCATCCATCCTTCTCAATTCTTCGCGGCGTATTGCGCCTTCATAGCCTCCATCTTCGCCTCGTATTCTGCCTTCTGGGCATCGAGCTTGCCGCGGTAGTGGGCCATCATGAAGGTCACCAGCAGTATGATCGACAGGATCAGTTGAGGCACCAGGGTTTCCAAATACGGGTAGATGCCAAATACCTGGATCACGTCGTTCTCAGGGATGCCGGGCACCCGCAGGGACAGGTCGAACACGTTGCCCTCGGCCAGCTCCTTGATGCCGCTGCCCAGGAAGGACACGCACATCACGGCCATCAGGATGGAGGTGGCGGTAAAGAACACCTTCAGCGGCAGCTTGACGGACAGCTTCGTGATGGCCAGGTACACGAACACCAGCACCACGCAGCCCACGCCGAAGCCCGCCCAAACCATGCCGGGATTGCCCTCGGACAGCATCGGCTGGTAGAACAGCACCACTTCGGCGCCCTCGCGGAACACCGACAGGAACGCGGTGAAGGCCAGTGCGAAAGAGCTGCCCTGCTCCAGGGAGGACTGCACCCGACCGTCGATGTAGCGGCTCCAGGAAGCGGCTTCCGCCTTGGAGATCATCCAGTTGGACACATAGAACAGCACGCACACGGCGATCAGGGCGGTGATGCCCTCGATAATCTCCTGGGCCATCCCGGCGCTGGTGAAAGCCCGCTTGGCCCAGGCCAGCACCGCCGCCGCGACGAACGACGCCGCAATACCGGCTACCGCGCCGATATATACATTCTTCAGGCTCTTGTTGGGGTTGCCGCTCTTCTTAAGGTAGGCGATGATGGCGGCGATGACCAGTATGGCCTCCAGGCCCTCGCGGACGATAATTCCGAAGGCCCCCAGGAAGGTCAGCAGCCGTGGGTCACTGGGCTTGGCCTCCTCGACGGCCTCCTCGGTCTGTCCTGCCTCCGCGGCGGCTGCCGCCTTGGCCTCAGCCTCCTGGTCGTCGATGCGCTTCGCCAGCTTCAGGACGGTGTTCTTGGCCTTGTCGGTGGTGGTGCGGTACTTGTTCTTCTGGTACTTCTCCGCCGCCGTCGCAATCAGGCCGCGCAGGTTGGAGAACTGCGCCTCCATGTTCTGCCGGTCGCCCTGGGACAAGTCGGTGTATATCCTGTGGCTGAGGCCGGACTCCTCGTAGACGCTGTAGTAGGCGGTGTTCAGGTTGTCAGACGCGGCCTCGAAGTCCTTGTCCAGGTAGCCCATGTAGGCCGTATCCAGCAGCTCCTTCACCAGCAGAGCGGCTTCGTACCAGCTTTCGTACTTTTGGGCCGCGTTGGGATCTGCCGAGTATTCGGGATACGGGTCGGTGGACACCGGCTCGCCCCGCTTGTACCACTTGTTCTCGCTCTGTGCACCGCCCTGTTGGGCCGCCAGCTTGTTGCCGTCCTCGCGGATCATGCGCTTCAGCTTGACCAGCGCCGAGCGCACGCGGACAATCACATCCTGATCGGTGTTCTCCTTCCTTACCTCGGACTTACAGGCGGAGAACTGCATCTCCACGGCGTTCTTGCGGTTGCCGGAGATGTAGCTCATGGTCTGTCGCTCGAAACCGGTGGTCTCGTACACCCGGAAGTAGGCGTTGCTGACGTTGTCGTAAGCCGCCGATGCGTCGCCGTCCAGGTAGGACTCGAAGGCGGCGTCCAGGTACTTATCGATCTCGTCCGCGGCGTCAGCCCAGCGGGTATCCGCCTCCGCCATCGCCGGCACGCACAGGTTCATCAACAGCATCGCCAGCATGGCGAGTAACCCCAGCCATGCGATTGACCTTCTGCTCATGCTCAAAGGACTTCCTTTCCCCGCCCGGTTATTTCGGACGCGCGGATCAAAGTTTGTTTGTCAATACTAATCCGTATGGATATTTTAGCATAAACTAACCTCGGATGGTGTTCTGATATTGACTATTTGTCTTATTTAACTATTATTTATCATGACTAACGACAAGAAAAATACTGATTTGTCGCTAGAGTGTGTTTCTAAAATGAGGGATGTGCAGTTTCGAGTGGATTGGGCTGCATTTCAAGGCGATTTTCCGCAGGCTTAGTGGG
>ONJE01000345.1 GCA_900318045.1 uncultured Eubacteriales bacterium | reverse complement strand
AAAAAATGATGCGCCTGTTTGTCGCCCTGGAGCCGTCTCCGGATTTTCGGGAGGCGTTGGCGGCTGTGCAAAGCCGTCTCCAGGCCATCGGGGTGACCGGGCGTTATTTGTCCCCCTCCAATCTGCATCTGACGTTGGCGTTTATCGGCATGTGGCCGGAGGATGTTTCAGAGCTTCTTCCGCGTGTTCCGCAGCCGTTTTCCATCACGCTGTCCTGTTTGGGCGTCTTTCCGGAAGCGAAGGTCCTGTGGGCAGGCGTGAAACCCTCTGAAGCGCTGGAGAACCTGGCCGCCGATGTTCGGCGGGCATTGTCAGGCGCAGGCGTTCCGTTTGATCGAAAAAATTTCAATCCGCATATTACGCTCCTGCGCAAGCCTCATATTCCGGAGCAGGTCCATTTCACGGAAATCGAGGTGCCGCCAGCGGTGATGACGGTACGGGATGTTTGCCTTTATCGGTCTGACCGCACGGAGCTTGGCATGGCCTACACCGTGATTGGCCGCAGCAAGGCTTCTCCCAGGCAGGCGAAGCAATGAACCGCGCGCACACCCGGAGGCCAAGGGCCGCGCAGGGAATGCTTGACAGGCGGTAAGCAGGCTGACCGTTCGAGGCGAATCCCTTCCATGTTTTTTTCCGCCGTTTCATGGTTGCATTTCCGCGCAAGCCGTGATAAAATGGTAGCAATAAAACATGGATGACACATCCATCATATGAAGGAGGTTTCTCGTAATGAAGAAACTGGCTGCTTTGATTCTGGCACTCATCATGGTGATGAGCGTTACCGCCGTGGTAGCCGATGAAGAGAGAGTGCTCAATATCTGCACCCCCAACAGCGACGGCCTGCGCTCCATCTATTCCCTGTTTGAGCAGGAAACCGGCATCAAGATCAATTCCGAATCCCTGGGCACCGGCGACTGCATGGCCCGCATCAAGGCTGAAAAAGAGCAGGAATATTGCTCCTTCGACCTGATGTATGGCGGCAGCCTGGCGAACTACGTGGCCAACAAGGACCTGTTCCAGGATTACTATTCTTCTGAAGACGACAAGCTGATGGAAGCCTATCGCAACACCCTGGGCTTCTGCACCAACTATACCGTGGACGGCAGCGTGCTGCTGGTGAACGACGACCTGCTCAAGGAACTGGGCGTTGAAGTAAAGGGCTACGCCGATCTGCTCCAGCCCGAACTGAAGGGCAAGATCGTGTCCGCCGATCCCTCCGCTTCCTCCTCCGCCTTCTGCCAGCTGACCAACTGGCTGCTGGTGATGGGCGAAGGCGAAACCCCCGCCGAGCGCTATGAAAGCGACGCTGCCTGGAAGTTTACCGAAGACCTGCTCAAGGGCCAGGATGTGAAGATCACCTCTTCCTCCTCCGCCGTGTACAAGGGAGTGATCAACGGCGAATACGCCGTGGGCCTGACCTATGAAGACCCCTGCGTCACCATGATCAAGGACGGCGCCACCAACGTGCACATCGTCTATCCTGTGGAAGGCACCGTGTTCCTGCCCGCCCAGATCGGCATTCCCACCAACTGCAAGAACCTGGAAGAAGCCCAGGCCTTCGTGGACTTCATGCTCTCCGAAACCGCCCAGAAGTTCCTGGCCGAGCAGACCACCAGCCGCAACATCCGTCCCGTGGAATACAAGAACGACGTGATGACCCCCCTGGCCGACATCCAGCTGGCTTATGAGGACAGCGACTATGTGATCGCCCACACCGCCGAGCTCAAGACCCGCGTCGGCGATATCATGAACAAATAATCTTTCCCGCTTCAAACGGTGCGCAATCGGTGTTGCCGGTTGCGCACCGAACTTTTATGGGGACAAAAGAAAGGATCAGTGAGCAATGAGCGTTAGCATCAATTTCGATCATGTGGTGAAGCGGTATGGCAATACCACGATCATTCCGGATCTGTCGCTGCAGGTGAAGGAGGGGGAATTTTTCACCCTGCTCGGTCCCTCCGGCTGCGGAAAAACCACCCTGCTTCGCATGGTGGCGGGCTTTAACAGCATCGAAGGCGGCACCATATCCTTTGATTCCCAGGTGATCAACGATATTGCCCCCGCCAAACGCAACATCGGCATGGTGTTCCAGAACTATGCCGTGTTCCCGCACATGACGGTGCGCAAAAACGTGGAGTTCGGCCTGAAAAACCGCAAAATATCCAAGGAAGAAACCAAGAAGCGGGTGGACGAAATCCTGGAAACGGTGAAAATCACCGAATATGCCGACCGCCTGCCCGAGCGTCTTTCCGGCGGCCAGCAGCAGCGCGTGGCCCTGGCCCGCGCCATCGTGATCAAGCCCAACCTGCTTTTGATGGACGAACCCCTCTCCAACCTGGACGCCAAGCTGCGCATCGAAATGCGCAACGCCATCAAACAGATTCAGAACGAAGTGGGCATCACCACCATTTACGTGACCCATGACCAGGAAGAGGCTATGGCCGTGTCGGACCGCATCGCCGTGATGAACAGCGGCGTGATTCAGCACGTTTCCACGCCCAAGTCCATTTACCAGCGGCCCGCCAACCTGTTCGTGGCCAACTTTATCGGCCCCAGCAACACCCTGAAAGCCCGGGCGGACGCGGCGGGGAAGCGGCTGGTGTTCGAAAACGGGTACGCCCTGCCGTACGACGGCTTTTCCGAAAAGGCCAAGGACGGGGACGTGAAGGTATCCGTCCGGCCCGAGGAATTCACCATCCAGTCCAAGGACGCCCCCGGCGTGCCCGCCACCGTGAAATCCAGCATTTTCCTGGGCCTGATGACCACCTACTTTGTGGAGCTGTTCTCCGGCGAAACCGTGGAAATCACCGACGTTTCCTCCATCTCCAATATCCTGCCCAACGGCACGGAGGTGAGCCTGACCTTCGAATCCGAAAAAATCAACGTCTTTACGCCCGAAGGGGATATGAGCCTGACGAAGGGGGTCAACGACGATGCGCACGCCTAACGTGATCCGGCCCCGGAAAACGGGGATCATGATCCTGGGCATCGTGCTGCTGGTGCTGGGCATCGTGGTGGGCGCGCTCGGCCTGATGG
>ONJE01000341.1 GCA_900318045.1 uncultured Eubacteriales bacterium | reverse complement strand
CCCTTTGCTCTGGCGGACGACGTCATTGAGCTGAACATGTACTTCCCGGTATCCGTCGGCGGCGGCCCCGATCAGCTGATCAGTGCCCTGTGCGATGAATTCCATGCCGAGAACCCCGACATCAAGATCAATCCCATCTATGCCGGCTCCTATGCCGACACCACTACCAAGGTCATGGCCGACATCAAGGCGCACAACACCCCCGCCATCGCCCTGATGTTCTCCATCGACCTGTACCAGCTGTACTCCCTGGGCGTGCTGCAGGATTACAACCAGTTCTGCACCACTGACGAAGACAAGGCCTGGCTGAACGGCTTCTATGACGGCTTCATGCAGAACTCCCGTCTGCCCGACGGCAACGGCGGCTACCTGACCTACGGTATCCCGTGGCAGCGCTCCACCATTATCCTGTACTGGAACAAGGACGCGTTTAAAGAAGCGGGCCTGGATCCCGAAGTCGCGCCCAAGAACTGGACCGAGCTCGAAGAGTATGCCGCCAAGCTGGTCAAGAAGGATGACGCCGGCAACGTGGTCCGTTACGGCATCGAAGTGCCTTCCGACAAGGCCGGCTATGCCTACTGGATGCTGCAGACCTTCACCCTGACCCAGGATCACTTCAACCTGATGAGCGACGACGGTACCGAAGTGTACTTCAACGATCCCAAGACCATCACCGGCCTCAAGTTCTGGAAGCACCTGAGCGATATCGGCGCGATGCCCGTTGCTCCCAAGTGGGCCAACACCCGCAACGACTTCGTCAACGGCACGATCGCCATGATGTACCACACCACCGGCCAGCTGACCAGCGTCAAGAAGGACGCCAGCTTCCCGTTCGGCACCAGCTACCTGCCGGCCAACACCTCCTACGGTTCTCCCACCGGCGGCGGCAACTTCTATCTGTTCAAGGATGACAACATCACCGAAGAGCAGACCCAGGCGGCCTTCAAGTTCATCAAGTGGATGACCAACAATCCTGACCGCGTGGCCCAGTGGTCCATCGACACCGGCTACGTAGCCACCCGTCCCGAAGCTTATGAGACCCAGCGCATGATCGACTACGCCGCGGGCTTCCCCAGCGCCCTGACCGCCCGTGACCAGCTCGAATATGCTTCCGCTGAATTCTCCGTATACGATCAGAAGACCGTACAGGATATCCTGGACACCGCCATCGAAGAAGTCATGACCGGCGTGAAGGATGCCGAGACGGCCCTGAACGAGGCGCAGGAAGCTGCCGACCTCATCCTGGAGCAGTACCGTTAAACTTGATCTGGCATGTATTCCGGACTTCCCCGCTGTAAAAGCGGGGAAGTCCTATCCTGAATATTGGGGATGATCAGATGACCGCTCTCGCCAAGAAAAAAGTTATCAACAACCCGCGGGAAAGAAGAAAGATGTGGCGCAACACCCGGCTGGCCTGGATGCTGCTGCTGCCGTCTTTGATTTTTTTGGCCATGTTTACCTTCTATCCCATCGGGTACAGCGTTTGGAATTCCCTGTATAAGGATAACAACGCCACCATCCGTACCGGCCCGGTGTACGTGGGAATCAAAAACTATGTGCAGCTTTTCACCAAAGACAAGATCTTCGCTGAATCATTCAAGAACAATATCATCGTAGCGGTGGTGACCGTGCCTACCTCCATCATCCTGGCCATCATGATGGCGATCTTCGCCAACAGGGTCAAGATCGGCAAGGGCCTGGTGCGCGTCTCCTTCTTCTATCCGACACTTCTCCCGATGGTCGCCGTAGCGAACATCTGGCTGTTCATATATACCCCCGGCTACGGCATGCTGGGGTACATTTTCAACAACAACACCTGGCATTTTCTGACCGACCCAAAGGCGGTTTTGTGGGCGCTGATCGTTATGATGATCTGGAAGCAGGCGGGCTATGTGATGGTCTTCTTCATATCCGGCTTGCAGAACATCAATCCGGAACTGTATGAAGCCGCTACCATCGACGGGGCCAATCCCACCCAGACCTTCTGGCGCATCACCTGGCCCATGCTGATGCCCACCACCCTGTATGTCATGATCATCACCATGACCAACGCCTTCAAGCTGGTGGACCATCTGTACATCCTCACCAAGGGCGGCCCGGGCAATGCCAGCAACATGCTGCTGTTTTACGTGTATCAGAAAGCTTTTGACCAGACCAACTACGGCATGGCCTCCGCCATCACCGTGGTGGTCATTGTGCTGCTGCTGATCATTACCTGCGTACAGTTCTTTACCCAGGACAAGCGCACGTTCTACGCGTAAGGAAGGAGGAGATACGGATGACTGCCGTTACCGCTGCAAAGAAAACCAAAAAAGCAGCCTGGAAAATGACGCCGGGCAAGTTCTTCATGTATTTCTTCATGTACGCGTTTGCCATCATCTGCCTGATCCCGCTGGTCTGGCTGGTGCGTACCGCCTTCGTTCCCAGGGAGCTGGAGCTGGACATGCTGGCCGTGGGCTGGTGGCCCACGTTCGCCAATATCACGCGCATCTGGAGCATGGCGCCCTGGGGGAATTATTACATCAACACGCTGATCCTGGTCGCCGGCGTGCTCGGCGCGCAGTTCGTCACCATCACCATGGCGGGCTATGCCTTCGCGCGGCTGAACTTTTACGGTAAAAACACCCTGTTCATCCTGTTCCTGACCCAGATCATGATCGCGGCGGACGTTCTGATCCTGCCCAACTATATGACCATTACCCGCCTGGGGCTGAACGACACGCTGCTGGGCGCCATGCTGCCCTTCTTCGCGTCTGCCATGGGCACCTTCCTGATGCGCCAGACCATCAAGACCATCCCGTATGAGCTGGAGGAGGCCGCGCGCATCGACGGGTGCAACCTGTTCTCCATGATCATCCGCATCTACCTGCCTCTGCTGGTGCCCTGCTACATCGCCCACGGGCTGATCGCCGCCTCCTACCAGTGGAACAACTTCCTCTGGCCGCTGATCGTGACCTCGGACCCGAGCAAGTTTACGATCTCGCTGGGCCTTCTGCGCTTCACGGGCAGCTTCCAGGTGACGCTGTACGGCCCGACCTTCGCGGGCTATATCGTGACGGCCTTGCCGCTGCTGGTGCTGTTC
>ONJE01000338.1 GCA_900318045.1 uncultured Eubacteriales bacterium | reverse complement strand
CTCGACTTCCGCCGGGGTGATGCCGCCCTCCGGCCCGATCACGATGCCGATGTCCCGGACATCGGACGTCGCCGCGAAAGCATCCCTGATCCGCGTGCCGCTGGCCTCCTCCCAGGGAACCAGCAGCAGGTCATGGCCTTGCATCGCCCGCAGTGCCTCCCGCCAGTCCATCGGCGCGGTGACGCGCAGGGGCACGCCACGGCCGCACTGCTTGGCGGCCTCCCGGGCGATCTTGTCCAGGCGCTCCCGGCGCCTTTCACCGTCCCTGGCGTCCAGCTTGATCACGCAGCGTTCCATTCGCACGGGTACCAGCGCCGCCGCACCCAGCTCCGTCAGCTTTTGGGCGATAAAATCCAGCTTGTCCGCCTTGGGCAAGCCCTCGTAGACGGTCACCCGCACCGGCGCCTCGTTGTCCGGCAGAGGCTCCAACAGATTTACCGAAACGCGACTGCCTTCGATCCCGCCGATCTCGCCCCGCCAGCGTCTGCCCGCTCCGTCCATGGCGCAGACTTCATCCCCAGGCCGCAGCCGGAGCACCTTCAGCGCGTGCTTTGCCTCCTCGGGGGGCAGCGCCGCCACGCCGTCCACCGGCGCTTCGATGTAAAAGCCGTGCATGTCAATCGTCGCCCCGCAGCTTCTTCGCCGCCATGGCGCACCATTCGCCCCGTATGGGAGCGTCCACCACCTCAAAGCGGGCCTCCGCCAGGGCGCGCAGTACGTCGTCCCGCCGCTCTACGGAGATGCCGGAGCAGATGAACATGCCGCCGTCCACGATGCGCTGCCGCACAGGTTTTGCCAGCATGATGATGACGTCGGAAATAATGTTGGCGATCACCACATCGGCGGATTCCTCCACCACCTCCAGCAGGTCGCCGCAGCGCATGTCGATCACATCGCCAAAGCCATTGACCTTCACATTCTCCTCCGCCACCCGCACGGCCACGGCGTCCAGGTCGGTGGCCAGCACCGGCTTCGCGCCCATATGGGCTGCCGCGATGGCCAGTATGCCAGTGCCGGTTCCGATGTCAATCACGCTGTCGCCGGGCTTCACATACTTCTCCACCAGCTCCACGCACATGCCCGTGGTCTCGTGGGTGCCGGTGCCGAAAGCCATGCCGGGGTCAATCTCGATCTCATGGTCTCCGGGCTGGAGCGCCACCTTCTCCCAGCTGGGCCGGACCACCATGTGTGCCCCCAGGCGGAAGGGTTTGAAGGCGGCTTTCCAACTCTCGGTCCAGTCCTGCTCGGCCACGTCGTGGCGCAGCACCTCCAGCTTGCCCAGGTCCATGCCCAGATCCATGCTCCGCAGGCGGCGCAGCTCGCCTTCGATGAAGGCAATGCGGTCGGCCAGCTTTTCATCCATCTCAAAGTAGCCCGTGACCTTCACATCATCACCGATACGCTCGGCGATGGCCTCGTCGATGATGTCCCACTGCCCCTCGGGGCGCTGGTTCGCGGCCACGTCATTCCTGTCCTCGATCATCGTGCCCGTGCTGCCGGCGTCCAGCAGCACCTGGGAGATCAGTTCAGAGCCCTCGGTCGTCGTCAATACCGTGTATTCCATCCAATCCATAGCGATAAACCTTTCTTGTCAATAAACTTTTCCGTTCCACAGGCCAACCCAGGTCATGAAGGCCAACAGCCCGCACTCCACCGCCAGCATGGCAGCGAAGGTCCACCGGCGCTTCGGGATGCCGGCCAGCATGGGATAGAGCGCATAGTTGCCGGAGGCATAGCGCGCTCCGCTGATCAGCCAGGTTTGGGAGAACGAGATGTAGTGGTAGACCAGCGTATAGGCCATATCCCCGGAACGCTGTCGCTTCCTGCGCCACAGCACCAACAGCGGCACCGCGATGAGCAGCAGCACCTGAGGCCGCCAAATACCCAGCTGATACAGGTAATCGTCATAGTACACCGAATTGTACAGGCAGTATTGAAAGGTATTGCCCAAATGGCCAAATCCATTGATCCAGTGTTCGTTCTGGAACACCATGAACTGGGTCGCGTTGCCGAAAAGATGCCAGTTGAGGCTAAGGTAGCCCAAAAAGCCAAGGCTGACCGGCAGCACCTTCAACACGCTCACGGCGATCCAGCGGGCGTATTCTCCGGCGGTGACGGGAGATTCCCCATCGCCGCGCCGCTCCCTGCAATCGCGCAGCATCTCCCAGAATATCGGTATGGCCGTGGCCAGGCCGATCAGGCGCGCGCTGGAACCCATCGCCCCGAACAGCACCGCCAGACCGAAGCGCCGCCTGCGGGCGAACAGCACCGCCAGCAGCGTCATCAGGAGGAAGGTGGATTCCGTATAGCTGATGGAATAGAAATAGGTCATCGGGCAGAACAGCAGCAACAGCATGGCCCGCCTGCCCAGTGTCGGGCCGCCGTCGATCTCCGCCAAACGGTACACAGCCGCACCGCAGCCCACCAGCGCCGCATTGGACACGATGAACGAAGCCGCCGTGGCGGAAATGCCCGTCAGCATCGTCAGGCACCGGCAGAGCATCGGGTAAAACGGGAAGAACACGATGAAAAGCCGCCCCTCGCCCTCGGTGACATAGCCGTTCCGGATGATATCTATGTAGTGGGGAGCGTCCCAGGGGAACAGTTTATTCCACAGCGCGTCGAAAAAGCCCGAAACGGTCTTCTGCTGGATCCAGTAGCCCACCGCGCACACCAGCAGCACCAGCAAACGGGAGATCAAAAACGCCGCCAGCACCTCGCCCAGAAGCCTGCGCCGGGATGCGGGCGCTTCGACCGTCGGAATCGCTTCGGCTGTCGGCCCCAAAGCGGAGGTAAAAAAGCGAGGCAATTCCATGGCGGTGAGGACGATATACCCGACCATCAGCAACCAGCCGAGCCACTTACCCAGCGCGTCCAGGTCCATCGGCCGACACCTCCGCCTACAATTGCATAAAGTCCGGGTTATTATATCACTCCTGCAAGGGCAGCGTCAAGGGTGGCGTTTTTTTACCATCTTTGGCAACTATTCAGACAGGTAAATTCTGATTTGTCGAGCTGAGGCGCAGGGATTAGGGAATAGGGATTAGGGATTAGGAATAGCGGCTGACGCGGTTGTCAAAGCCTTCCCCAGCGACCGAAGGGAGCGGTTCAGGGGAAGGTGG
>ONJE01000337.1 GCA_900318045.1 uncultured Eubacteriales bacterium | reverse complement strand
AAGCTGATGCCCAGCATCTTGGCTTCCTTGATGATGGAGGCTTCGGGATCGATCATCTTCAGCTTGCCGGCAACGTCCTTCAGTGGCACCTTGACGATCTCGCGGTTCTTGTAGCCCACCATGAAGCCGTACTCCTTCTGGAGGATCAGTTTGCCGGCTTCGGAGCCCAGGCGGCTGGCGAACACGCGGTCGTAGGGACAGGGCGCGCCGCCACGCTGGGTGTGGCCGGGAACGGTCACGCGCACGTCGTAGCCGGTCTTCTTGGTCAGCTTCGCGGCGATCTCGTAGGAGACGGACGGATAGGGACTCTCGGCCTGCTTCTTGGCCAGCTCCTTCTTGCTCAGCTTCGCATCCTTCTTGGATATCGCGCCTTCGGCGACTGCCAGTATGGTGAAGCTCGCGCCGCGGTCATGGCGTTCCTTGATCTTCGCGGCCACCTTGTCCAGGTCGTAGGGAATCTCTGGGATCAGTATGATGTCCGCGCCGCCGGCCATGCCCGCGTTCAGCGGCAGCCAGCCCACCTTGTGGCCCATGATCTCCACGATGAAGATGCGGCCGTGGGAGGCGGCGGTGGTGTGGATCATGTCGATGCAGTCGGTGGCGATATTCACCGCGCTCTGGAAGCCGAAGGTCATGTCCGTGCCCCACAGGTCATTGTCGATGGTCTTGGGAAGCGTGACCACGTTCAGGCCCTCCTCGCTGAGCAGGTTCGCCGTCTTGTGGGTGCCGTTGCCGCCCAGGATCACCAGCACGTCCAGCTGGAGCTTGTAGTAGGTCTGCTTCATGGCGGCCACCTTGTCGATGCCGTCTTCCTCGATGACCTGTATGGTCTTGAAGGGGGTGCGGCTGGAGCCAAGGAAGGTGCCTCCCTTGGTGAGTATGCCGGAGAAATCGTCGTAGGTCAGCAGGCGGAAGCGGCCGTTGATCAGGCCCTGGTAGCCGTTCAGGAAGCCGTAGAGCTCAATGTCCTCGCCGGAGTTGTACAGGGTTTTCGCGACGCCGCGCATGGCCGCGTTCAGGGCCTGGCAATCGCCGCCGGAGGTCAGCATACCAATGCGAATCATGGGGACACCTCTTTCTTGATTATTGATAACGGGTTAAAATAAAAATATACCTTTAACATATTATAGCGCGTTTTGCCGCACTTGGCAAGGGGAAATCAGTCGGAATTACAGTCGATTACCGATTTACAGACAGAAAACATCCATAACTACAGACAGATCGCTACAGCTCAGAGCCCTGATTGTTCGGAGCCCCTCCGCCTCGCTTCGCTCGGCACCTCTCCTTGGCACAGGCAGGGTCGGAGGGATTTCACGGTGTCGGCGCTGAGCTGTCCTGACTAAAATTCACCTCGCCATGCCAACACCCAATTGTGCGGTATTTCCTTCAGGTAATTTTCATAATACCCCACATCTTGACAGTGTTTCCTATCGGTATTATAATAATATTAAGGAACTACCGCTCAATACGGCGGTGCACATGGCGGTGCCTTCGCCGCCAGCTGCATCCTGCATATTCCTTGACTTGCTTTCGGGGCTTGTCAGCCCGTTCGATTTCAGCCATCTGCTGCCTGCAAAACCCTCGATTACGCAACCAGGTAACCTTCGGTTTTTGCAGTTTGCATCTGACTAAAATTCATCTCGTTACTGCACAACTTGATTATGCGGTATTTCCTTACAGATTGATAATATGAATTGATCCAGGCAGCACGTGCCGATTTGGATGGTAAGCGGGCTGCCTTATTTGTTTACTTGACGAGAAGAGCCCATCCCCAACGGCATTGGAGGAGTCGTCCATGGATCAAAACCAGAGAAGCGCCCACGCGCCCAACAGAAAAGCCATCGTCGAACGCATATTCATACAGTGCTTCATCATCTTGGCCCTGGCAATTTTGTTCATCGTTTTTCGCCGGGGCTACATGAATTACACCAACCGCATGGATTTTATCGCGCAGCGGCTGGACGATTATCCCCGTATGCTGGCAAACTACACGCGGGAAACGGATGAAATGCAGGAGCTGTGGCTGACCTCGAACTATCAGAGCCTCGCCGAACAGGCTGTCGTGCTGTATCGCTGGAGCGACGCGCCGGAAGCGGAGAAGCTGGAAAGCATCGCGCGAACGCTGGGCGTGGCCCGGGCCCGCGTGATATCCTCGGATGACCAGGAAGCTGTGGCGCAGGAGATCGAGGGCAGGGACCTTGACGCCGCTTTCGCGCCCCTGCCCGATGGACGGAGCATTGCCCTGGAGATCGAGAAAAGCGAAGAATTCCGCGAGCTTCGGACGGTGGAGCAGTCCGCCTTTCTGAGCCAGCTGGAGACGGGGATGCCGGGCTATATGCTGGTGCTCGAAGATGGCGGGCTGTCCATCTATCCCCAGGACGAGAACTCCGGGGCGGTACAGGAAATGGTTCAGGCCATGCTCGATTCAGGGTTGCTGGATGTTGACGCCCTGAGGGCTGCCGCCCGCACATCGCCCGATGGAATCAGCTTCCTGGATGCCAGAAGCATCGGGACGGAGACCTTCCCGGAGGGCCATTACGTATTGCGTTGCGCGGGCTATGCGAACATCGACAATATTGTATTCTCCGTTGCCGAGCGCGCCGAGCTGAGCCGATACGGGCGCAAGCGCACCTGGAGCATGGTCGTACTGACGCTGGCGGTGTTTGCTTTTCTGAGCCTTGCGCTGTGGCGCACGAGGCTCTATTATGCTGGAATTCCCAGATCGCAGGGACACAGGACTGCCTTGCGTCGCTGCCGTCTGGCCCTCGCGCTTGCGAGCGTCGTGCTTCTGGTCACAGTGCTGGACATCCAGATGCTCTCCGCCGTGAACCAGTGCCAGGACAGCACCTCCGCCTCCGCTGATTTCCTGCGCAACGTGCTGGAGCAGGAGACACTGCGGGCGGAAATCATCTGCGTTGAGTTCGACGATATCTACCAAAAACGGGCGGAGACGGCCGCGAAGATCCTGTCACGCGACCCCGGGCTGATCGACCTGGACGCCCTCGTGGAGCTGGACGCTGCCATGAGAGGCATAGGCCTGCGGGTGTATGACAAGGAGGGGAAACTTGTCGCCTCCGACGAACTGTACCACCAGGAACTGCCCAATCAGGACGCGCAGGCGGAGCAGCACGAGCGCGTCTATCGCGCGCCGCTGCTGGATGAAAGCGGGCGCACCACAGGGTTTGTGACGCTTCATGCCGACCAGGCGATGCTGGATCCGATGCTCGCCGATACCAGTACCGAGGAGGTCGTCAGAGACCTGCACGTCGTGGATACGCTCATGGTGGTTGCGGTGGACAAGGCCGACAGAGAGACCATCACGGCGTCATCCCTTCCCACCTGGATCGGCGACGGCGTATCCGAGCGCGGCATCCCCGCCAACGTGCTGCACGACGGCTATGAAGGCGTGCTGTTGCTGGACGGCCACCAGATGTATACCAGCATATTCGCCTACGGCAGCAACCTGATACTGGTGGCCAGCAGGGGCGTGTCCGCCATCGTGTTCCTGAAGGGTGTCGCGCTGCTGGCGCTGGGCCTGCTGTTGCTGCTATGCATACTGTATGCGCTGATGATCCCAAGCCTGTACGACCTTCAGGCGGCGCTTGCGAATGATGGGGCCCTCGAAGAAGAGAAAAGATCCAACACCCCGTCGCTGAGGGAATTCATGCAGAACTTCATGCTGACGCTGTTCACCCTGTGGATCATCCTGTACCTGATCACCAACGGCAACACCTCCAGCCTGACCTACAACATGGTGCGCGGCGTGTGGGTGCGGGGCGTCAACGTCGTCACGGTCACGACGTGCCTGATGGCCATCAGCGCCGTGGTTACGCTTCACGTGGTGCTGAGCATCGTGCTGAAACAGATATCCAGATATCTGCAGCCAAAGGGCAGGACGATATGCCAGCTGATCGACAGCGGCAGTCATTACCTCGGCGCCATCTTCCTGATCATGTACGCGATGTCCATGTTCGGTGTGGATACGGCGACGCTCATCGGTGGCGCGGGCGTCGTTGCCCTGATATTCACCCTCGGCGCAAACAGCCTGATCGCCAACGTGGTGGCGGGCATCTTTATCATCTTCGAGGGTCACATCATGGTGGGCGACGTGGTTGAGATCGACGATTTCCACGGCGTCGTGGCCGATATCACCATGCGCACGACTGTCCTTGTGAACGGCGGTACCCAGGATATCAAGATCATCAGCAACAGCCAGATCAGCGAGCTGGTCAATAAGAGCAGAAAGCCGTCCCGCGTGGTGCTGGAATTAGAGATCAGCCACAACGTCGGCCTGATTCGAGGCGAACAGATCATCCGAGAGGCTCTGGCGATGCTGCCCGGGCGGCACCCGGAGATCATCGGTATGCCCGAATACCTCGGCGTGGTCGATTTGCCGCAGCTGAATGTCTATACGGAGAAGATCCAGGGAATCCACGTCCAGGTTCGCTTTGAATGCCTGGAGAAGGACAGGTCAAAGCTGACCAACACACTGCGGCGGGAGCTGGTATGGGTTTGCCACGTTCTCCTGAACGACGATTCACAGGTCGGCATCGAGGGCTGCAAGGTCGTCGATCCGCCGGAGGACCGGAGCGAACCGGCGTAGCAAAAAGGGTACATCTAAAAAACGATCGCGCCGTCCGGCGAGATGAAATTCAGCCGCCCGACGGTGATGAGAGTAGTTAGAG
>ONJE01000289.1 GCA_900318045.1 uncultured Eubacteriales bacterium | reverse complement strand
GGGTGCTGAGCTCGTAACGCCACTTTCGAGCGAATATTGGCAGGATGGGCTGCCGGTAAGGGAAACGGTCGGACAGGGTTACACATAGCCCAAATTATTAACGAAAGAAATTATTCATGTTCCTTGACTAAATACCATTGAAGTTGTATAGTAAAAATAAGCGGTATGAAAAGGATGATTATTCCACGGGCCGTATTGAAATGGAGTGGCAGAATTGTTTAAAAGATCACAGGGGTTAGACGGCAGGCACCGCAACGGAACCCCATATGTAAACCCAAATGTAGTCAATATATTGAAAAGAGTCGAGGAAGAAACCAAGGACCCCGCATTGTCCCAGAGCGTCTATTTTGGTCATACGGCGATGACCCATATCCGCAGGCTGATCGAGATGGGCGGAAGCATCATCACCGATACCACGCTGCTGGCCAACGACATCAATACGGGCCTGCTCGGCGACCATGGTACGCAGATTCTATGCTTCATCGACGATCCGCATGTGGTCTACCTGGCGGAGCAGCGCCATGTGACCCGGGCCGAGGTGGCCGTTGACTATGGCCTTGCCGTAGCCGGCCCCAAGCTGATGGTGGTGGGCAGCGCGCCGGCCGCGATCAACCGCATCATCACCCGGCGACAGCATGAGCCGCTCAGTGATGTCTGCGTGCTGGCCGCACCCACCGGCTTTGCCAGCGTCGTGCAGATGAAGGAGCGCTTGATGGACAGCGATCTCACATCCATCATCGTGCGGGGCAAGAAGGGCGGCGTCCAGGCAACGGCTGCCCTGGTGAACGCCATTTTGCGGGAAATCGCGGAAAATCCGAATAACTGAGCCATGAGAAAGCACCCTCTGCGGAGGGTGCTTTCTCATGGCTCAGCGCAATATGAAATTTTCCAATTCCCGGACCGACGCGAAGGCGTGGGGAATGGCCAGGTCGCCCAGCTCCGATGCCTTGCGATAGCCCCAGGCCACCCAGGCACAGTCGATGCCGGCGTTCGCCGCCGTCTGAATATCCGTCTCGCCGTCGCCGACGTACAGCGTGCCCTCGCGCCTCGCGCCCAGCACTTGCATGATCTGAAGGGCGCCGTCGGGGGCAGGCTTTTTGGGTATGTCCGGCTGTTCGCCCATCACAAAGGCCAGCTTCCCCGGCAGATGGGCTTTGCACAACGCCCGGGTGGCGGTGTCAACCTTGTTGGAATTTACCGCTGCCCTGATCCCGGCGCTGCACATCGCGTTCAGCAGGTCGGGAATGCCGCTGTAGGGGTGGGTGGATTCGTTCACGTGGGAGAGGTAATAATCCCTGAAATCGGACAGGGCCCGGCGGAAGACTTCGTCATTGGAGTTCTCGGGGATCGCCCGGCGCATGGTGCTGGCGATGCCGTTGCCGATCAGGTGCCGCACTTCATCCCGCGTGCGAAGGGGAAAACCCTGGAGGCCAAGCGCGTGGTTCACTGCTCGGGTCAGGTCGTCCAACGTGTCCAGCAGCGTGCCGTCCAGGTCGAATATCACAAGTTCGTATTTCATATTAATCACCATATTCCTTGATCTACAGTCATCATATCAGATGGACGACATGGCTTCGGGTCCTTCTGGTTAGAATTGCGTTATATGGGAAAACATTCCTGAGCTGGTCGCCAGGCCAGACTGAGCGATTTTTCAGGGAGACTCTGGGCTGTAGCCTCGTGAAATTTTATGTTTATATTAACAGACAGAGCGCCTATTGACATCATCAGTTTACCATGCTATAATGCGAACAACCGTTGAAGAAGAAGAGTAATCTCCTGATCGAGCGTTGCAGAGAGCCGCGGGCGGTGTGATCGCGGTACGGGCGGAGGAGACGAATGGGCTTCCGAGGGCGAACCGAACGGGGTGCGGCCCCAAGTAGGGGAGACGGAGTTCCCTCCGTTATCAAAGGTTGCCGTATGATGGTACGGTACAGAGCGGACGCGCAAGCGTCAAGCCGGGTGGCACCGCAGGGTGATAGACGATCCCTGTCCCAGCATTCACAACTGGGACAGGTTTTTTATGCGCTGTCCCGAGCCGACTACATGGAAAGGAGCATTCCCATGAGCGCAAAGAAAGTCATCCCCTACAAGATCTACCTGGAGGAGAGCGAGCTGCCGAAGACCTGGTACAACGTCCGGGCGGACATGAAAAACAAGCCTGCGCCGCTGCTGAACCCCGGCACCCTTCAGCCGATGACCGCCGCTGACCTGGCTCCCGTATTCTGCGAGGAGCTGATCAAACAGGAGCTGGACAACGACACCCGGGAATACCCCATCCCCCAGGAAATCCAGGATTTCTACAAGATGTACCGTCCATCGCCGCTGGTTCGGGCCTATTGCCTGGAAGAAAAGCTGCAGACCCCAGCGAAGATCTACTACAAGTTCGAGGGCAACAACACCTCCGGTAGCCATAAGCTGAATTCCGCCATCGCCCAGGCCTACTACGCCAAGAAGCAGGGGCTGAAGGGTGTCACCACCGAAACCGGCGCGGGACAATGGGGCACGGCGCTGTCGATGGCCTGCTCCTACTTTGGCCTCGACTGCAGGGTTTACATGGTGAAGGTCTCCTACGAGCAGAAGCCCTTCCGCCGCGAGGTCATGCGCACCTATGGCGCATCCGTGGTGCCTTCGCCGTCTGATACCACCGCGGTGGGCCGCAAGATCCTTGAGCAGTTCCCCGGCACCACCGGCAGCCTGGGATGCGCTATCTCCGAAGCCGTCGAGGTGGCCGTATCCAACCCCGGCTATCGCTATGTGCTGGGCAGCGTGCTGAATCAGGTACTGCTGCATCAGTCTGTGATCGGCGTGGAGACCAAGACCGCCATGGACAAGTACGGCATCAAGCCCGATGTGATCATTGGCTGCGCAGGCGGCGGCAGCAACCTGGGCGGCCTGATCGCCCCGTTCATGGGCGAGAAGCTGCGTGGCGAACAGGATTATCAATTCATCGCCGTGGAGCCCGCCTCCTGCCCGTCCCTCACCCGGGGCAAATTTGCCTACGATTTCTGCGATACCGGCATGGTGTGCCCTATGGCGAAGATGTACACCCTGGGCAGCGGCTTCATTCCCGCACCGAACCACGCCGGTGGCCTGCGCTACCACGGCATGAGCAGCATCCTCAGCCAGCTGTACCACGATGGCTATATGGAGGCCCGTGCGGTGGAGCAGACGAAGGTGTTCGAGGCAGCCGAGCAATTCGCCCGAGTCGAGGGCATACTGCCCGCACCGGAAAGCAGCCACGCCATCCGCGTCGCCATCGACGAGGCGTTGAAGTGCAGGGAGACCGGCGAGGAGAAGACGATACTCTTCGGCCTGACCGGCACCGGATACTTCGACATGGTGGCCTATGAGAAGTACCACGACGGCCTGATGACCGACTACATCCCCACCGACGCCGATCTGGAAAGGGGATTTGCCGGGATCCCGAAGATCGACCTGTAACGCTCACAGTGAGAGGCTGTCTTAATTCAACTTCTTTCACGAAATACGATGCTGTAGCTGCGGCAATCTGCCGCCACACAGCGCCTGATAGGTGCTGCTGCACGTGTAATCCGCGAATTGAAGTGTGTTTTGAGGCAGCCTCTTATATTTCCGCGACACGCTTAAACGAGTGGATGGCGGAATA
>ONJE01000226.1 GCA_900318045.1 uncultured Eubacteriales bacterium | reverse complement strand
CGAGGCTGTCATAGTGATATTCATAATCTCCCGAAGTCTTCGGCTCGATGCTGAAAGTGCAAGTCACGGGAACGGTATAGGTAACACTGTCCTTACTTGCCGTCAGCGTGCCGGTAAAGACAAAGGGCGTATCTTTGGTATCGCCGGGGTCGCCAGTCAGCGGGGCGGCTTCGCCATATGCCGGTTCACAGCGGTCAGCGCTCCAGTCAATGGTCGCATCCACCTCGGTCTCGTTGAGCGTCACATTTGTTTTTCTGGGCAACAGGCCGTGATTCTCCGCAGTGCCCACAACGTCCGCCACTGCAGGCTTGTAGGCGTTGGTGGTCACTGCCAACGGATCCATTTTCAGCCACACTGCGGTCACATCCACATTTTCGCCTGCGGTAGCGGAGAACTTGTCAGGAATGGCGGGATTCCAACCGGCAAAGGTATAGCCGTCCCGCGCATATGTGGGCGCTTTGGTTTTGTCCACCTCTGTATCTACCTTACCCGTCAACACAACAGGCGCATTGGTGGTATCATAACCGTATTTGAATGTAATCGTGGCACCCTGAACCCAAGCGGCTTTGATAACGGTTTCCGCGACATCCGGGAAAGTCTCAGGGAAAGCTATGGTTTGGTCTGCTGCATCCGTCCAGTGGTCGAACACATACCCATCAACCGTCGGAATTTCGGGCGCGGTCACGGGATCCCCAACATTGCCTTCGAGCACGGTATCTTCTTTTTCATGACCCCACTGGACCGTAATCTTTGCGGGGTCCCCCATCGCCAACGCAGGGTCGTCCACCTCGATAGGCAATCCCTCGGTGAAGGTGGCGGTATAGGTGGCTTCGCCGGTCACGGGCGCCAGCTCCGGCGTCCAGCCCGCGAAGGTATATTCAATCCCCTCAACGGGTTCCTTGACGGGATCGTCATGGACGGGCATGTCGCCATAGGACACCAGGGTGGTGTCGATGGGCGCGCCGGTGTCGTCCTGCCAGGTAATGGCATAGCTGCGCAGCGTCTCGGTATAGGCGGCGATATAGGCCGCGTCTCCCTCCGCCGGCACGGGTTCGGGCGACCAGCCCGCGAAGGTGTAGCTGTACTGCTCCGTGGACGGCTTCTCCGGGGCGTCATGGAAGGGCACCTCGCCCGCCTGGACCGTAGTGATCTCAATCAGCTCGCCCGCTTCGTTCAGCCAGCTGATGTTGTAGGTCGCCGTTTCACCGGTCGCTTCGGACTGTTCGTCCTCCTGGGTCTGCTCGGGCTCCTGGGGCTGCCCGCCCTCCTTCGCCACCTCGTCGAACACCGCCGTATAGGTGGCGTCGCCGGTCGCGGCCACAGGCTCGGGGTCCCAACCGCGGAACACATAGGAATGGGTCTCGGAGTCGGGCAGGGACAGGGCGTCGTGGGTGGGCACCTCGCCGTAGGACACCCGGGTCTGGTCGACCACATTGCCCTCGTCGTCCAGCCAGGTGATGGTAAACTGACGGGGCGCCTTTTCAAAGGTGGCGGTGTAGGTGGCGTCCGCCGTGGCCTTGACCACCTCGGGCTCCCAACCCGCGAACTGATAATCGCATTCGTCGGTGGGCGCTTTGGTGGGGGCGTCATGCTTGGGCTTCTTGCCCGCCTTGACGGTGGTGGTGTCGATCAGGTTGCCCTCGTCGTCCAGCCAGGTGATGGTGTAGGTTTCGGCGTCCTCTTCGCCCTTTGCCTCGCCCTTTTCAAACGTAGCGGTATAGGTGGCCTCGCCGGTCACTTCTGTGATGGCCGGCTGCCAACCGGTGAAGGTATAGTTGTACTTTTTGGATTTCTTGACCGGGTCGTCATGCTCAGGCAGCTTGCCATAAGCGACTTTGGTCTCGTCTATCACATTGCCCTTGTCGTCCAGCCAGGTGATCTTGTACTTCCGCGCCTTCTTCTGGAAGGTGGCAGTATAGGTGGTATCCTCCGTGGCCTTCTCCAGCTTGGGCTCCCAGCCGTCAAACACATAGGTATACTTCTTGGAGGCCTTCTTCTTCGGGTCCTCGTGCTTGGGCATCTTGCCGACCTTGACCTGGGTAAAGTCGATCAGCGCGCCCTCGTCATCCAGCCAGGTGATGGTGACGGTTTTCGAGGCCTTCTTCTTGAACTTGGCCTTGTAGGTCACGTTTTCCTTTGCCTTGGTGACCTTGGGCTCCCAGCCCTGGAAGACATAGGTCACCCCATCCTTGGTGATTTCCCCGGGGTCTTCGGGGGCCTCGGGAATCTCGCCCTTCTTGACCTTCTCCTTCTTGACGGTCTCGCCGTTGACCTTCCACTTGATCGTGTAGTATTTGTCCTTCTTGCTCTTCGCATAGGCCGGTGCAAACGGCAAACCCGTCATCAACAGCGCCATGCAGAGCACGACGGCGAGCCAAGAATAGCCCAATCGATGCTTCCTTTCCATGTCAACCTCCTGTATATCCCGTGCTTTGGCAGTATAAACCCTGTGAATTATATGTCTACAGGTATGGCCTGTCTATCCGGTTTCATATTCTCCAATACCCTCCCTGATTCCTGCCTGTTACAGCCATATTTATCAAAAGGAACTGAAAATTACGATTTTGTTCATATTTATATCCCAATCCGACCGAAGTTCGGAATTGAAGCGCCAAAAATGGGTTATGCTACCGCTGAAACCAAATAGCGTTTGGAGGGACGACCACCGTGAACATCGGTTTTATTCTGCTGACCGTCACCGGCCTTCTGATCCTGTTCGGCGTGGGCCAGCGTGTGCTGGACCGGCTGCGCCTGACGGATATACAGGCCATTGTATTCATCGCGCTGATCATCGCCGGGGGTTTCGTACCGGACATTCCGGTCAGTGACAGCTTCGCCTTCAACATCGGCGGAGCTCTGATACCGCTGGTGCTGTGCATTTGGCTCTGGATCAAGGCGGACACCGCCCGGGAGCGCGCCCGCTGCCTGGTGGCGTCGGTCATCACCGGCATCTCCATATTCCTGCTGGGGCGCTATATGCCCGCCGACCCCCAGGCCCTGCCCATCGAACCCGGCTACGCCTACGGCATCGCGGCGGGTCTGATCGCATGGGTATTGGGGCGCTCCCGCCGGGGGGCCTTCATCGCAGGCACGCTGGGCGTGATGCTGGCCAACGTGGGCAGCTGGCTCTATGCCCGCAGCATGGGCGCCGACCAAAGGCTGGTCCTCGGCGGCGCGGGCGGCTACGACGTGATCGTCATCGCCGGGCTGCTGGCCGTGCTGATGAGCGAGCTGGTCGGCGAGCTGGTGGAGCGCATCACCCGGGGCCGCAACAAGCCCAGCCGGGAATACGTCAACGGCGATTTTGTCAGGAGGGAACAGCGATGAGGCGCGCCGGATTCTTTATCGTCGCGGCGCTGCTTCTTATGCAGACTTCGGTCTGTTATGGCGAAAATGCGACCGATGTCGAATTTTTGTCATATACGCTGTACGACGCGGACGGCGCGATGCTGACCATGCACGGCGGGCAGATCTGGCCCGGGGACGAATACATCTCCGGCGACGACAAATGGTATCGTGTGGTATCGGTGGACGATGCCGCCCGCACCGCCACCGCCCGGTACCTGGGTCCCGCCGTCGCCGACGCCCCTGCAATGGCGGCCTTTGCGTCGAAGCAGGGCCAGAACGACAGCGGCAAAAAGCTGATCGCCATGTACTCCACCCACAGCGACGAGAGCTACGTTCCCGACGACGGTACGGCCTCCAAGTGGAAAAACGCCGGCATTTATGACGTGGGCGACAGCCTGAAGGATGCGCTGGAGACGCTGGGCATCAAGACGGTCTATTCGAAGGAAACCTTCCTCCCCCACGACGCCGATGCCTACACCCGCTCCCGCCGCACGGCGGAGGAGCTTTTGAAGCAGGGGCCGGACGCGCTGCTGGACATCCATCGGGACGCCGTGCCCGCCGAGCAGTACGAGACCGAGGTCAACGGCGAGGACATCAGCAAGGTGCGCCTGTTCGTGGGCCGCACCAACCAGAACGCCGCCGAAAACAAGGCCTTCGCCCAGCAGATCAAGGCGGAGGCCGACCGGGAATACCCGGGACTGATCAAGGATATATTCATCGGGAAGGGCAACTACAACCAGGACCTGAGCCCGAACAGCCTGCTGCTGGAGTTCGGCACCCACACCATCGACAAGGAGAAGGCCCAGGAGGCCACCGGCTATATTGCCAAGGTGCTCGACAGCGTGCTGTTTGGCCCCGCCGCGAAGGCCGAGGGCAACCGCAGCGCCCGCGCCGGCGCGGCGGTCAAGGGCATCGGCTGGGCCGTGGGAATCGCCGTCATCGCCGCCGTGGTCTATGCCCTCGCGTCCACCGGAAGCCTGAAGGGCGCGTGGGAAAAGATTGGACGAAGGGCCAGCGAGATGACGGGTGGACTGGTGGGGCGGAAGGGGAAAGACTGATTTATCGGGGACTGAAGGCGAGGGAATAGGCAATAGCGGCTGGCGCAGCCTAAAGCCTTTCCCCGGTGGGGAGCCGCAGGGCCTGGCGAGCCTGCGAGCGTCAGGTGGCGCGAAGCGCCGGATGAGGTCCCCCTCGAGCCATTGCTGAAACAGACGTTGTACCAGCAAAACCGAAGGTTACCTGGTTGCGTAATCGAGGGTTTTGCAGGCAGCAGATGGCTGAAATTCAGCCGTTAATGTGCCGCGCGCATTGTGCGGTATTTCCCAAGCGTTTTTCGTCAAATCCACCTTCCCCACCGGGGGAAGGCTACTTTTTGGAGTCCTCGCCATCAGCTCGCCAAATCAGTCTTTCACGCCGTCTTCCTTACCGCCAGCTTATCCGATATCATGGCTATGAATTCACCGTTGGTGGGCTTGTCCTCCCGGGCGAAGACGCGATGGCCGTACATCTGGTTGACGGCCTCCAGGCGGCCCCGGCTCCAGGCCACTTCGATGGCGTGGCGCATGGCCCGCTCCACCTTGCTGGCGGAGGTATCGAACTTGTGGGCAATGCCGGGGTAGAGCTCCTTTGTAATGCGGTTGATGACGTCGTGGTTCTCCAGCACCATGTGTACCGCCTCCCGCAGATATTGGTAGCCCTTGATATGGGCCGGTATGCCCAGGGTCAGGAACAGGTTGGTGATCTGCTCGTCCAGGGTCTCCTCCGGCTTCTCGGGGGTGGCAGCCGCCACGGGCTGGGGCTCGTCCCGGGCAATCTCCACAATGCGCTCGTACAGCAGGTTCATGTCAAAGGGTTTCACCATGTAATAGCTGGCTCCCAGCTGGATGGCCCGCATGATGAAGTCGTCCCGCGCCAGTCCGGTCAGCACGATCACCTTCGGGCGCATCGACGGCTCCATGCCATTCAGCGCCTTCAGGGTCATGAAGCCATCCCGGCGGGGCATGATGATGTCCATCACCAGTATGTCCGGGGCGTGCCGGCGCACACAATCCGGGATCTCCACCCCATCGGAAACCGCCGCCACCATTTCGATGTCCGGCTTGCGGGAGAGGAAATCCGTCAAAAGTCGCAGTATATTCAGGTTGTCATCCGCCAGCATAACGCGTATCCTGTCCATGTTTTTCTTCCTTTCGTCAAATAGGTTGGAAGTATATATGCCTGGGGATGACAGGATATGATAAAATTCTGGTTTGGCGGGGAGACGAGGGAACAGGGAACAGGGAACAGGGAACAGGAATGGCGGCTGGCGCGATCCTTAGCAACGCTAACTTGCCGGGGGTATCGGGGGCGGAGCGCCCCGATCTTCAATCGTTTTCGGCGACATGTGCGGCGAAAACGGGGCGATTTTTGCGGCAGGGA
>ONJE01000114.1 GCA_900318045.1 uncultured Eubacteriales bacterium | reverse complement strand
GCCGTAATAGCTGTAGCTGCCCTCCGCACCGGCCGTCACATTGAGCAGCCGAATGTTGGGATAACGCTTTTTCAGCGCCGCCGCGCCCCTGTCAAAATCCGTCTCGCCGGTCATGAATTCCAACTCGTTATCTGCGATCTTGAGAATGTCGCAGCGGCTCAGCCCCCATTTGATCTGCTCCCGCGCCTCTTCCAGATCGTGCCAGAGCGGCGGACGCAGATTCGGGTCAAAAGAGATCAGCGCTTCTGCTTCTTTTGCAAGCGTAACCGCCTTGCGCGTGGCAAACCGCACCTCCGGATGGGTCATGGAAAGCGTGCCGAAGTGGAAGATGCGTGTGTTCCGCAGCACGCCCAGCGGCAGCTCGTCGCCGCGCAGCATCATATCTGCGCCGGGCTCCCGGTAGAAGGAGAAGTCCCTGTCGCCGTTGGGAAAGGTCTTGACAAAGGCCAATGTGGTGTGAACGAATTTGTCCTCCAGCAGATAGTCCATGCAGATTCCGGCGTCTTCCGCCGCCTGGCGCAGCTGCGTGCCGAACATGTCCTTCCCCACCTTGCCGATAAAGGCCGTACGCTTGCCGAGCTTCTGCAGCATGGCCAGCACGTTGCAGGGCGCGCCGCCGGGATTGGCCTCGAAGACGGGATTGCCCTGTTCGCTTGCGCCGCTTTCGGTAAAATCGATCAGCAGCTCGCCCAGCGCGACGACGTCATATCGCTTCATCTTTCTTCTTCCTCTTTATTATTCTTCTTCCTCTTTGTCAAAGACCAGGTCGTACTTGTCCACGTCCATCAGCACCTCGCCCTCGGCCTCGAAGCTGATCACATCCGCGCTCACGGGGGTGTACATCACGAAGCTGGCGGCCTGCTCGCCGTCGTTGACGAACAGCTCCAGGCTGTGCTTGTCCAGGACCACCCGCAGCTTGATGCAGCCGTGCCGGGAATAGACGGGGAACTCCCGCACGTGCACAATGTCGAACCGGTATCCGCAGCGGGACCGGTCCACGCGCACGATGGCCTGACCGGGCTTGAAGCGGATCGTGGTGACATGCTCGCCGTCCTTGGCCAGGTTCATCTTGAAGGCGTGATACATCACGCTGCCGTTGGCGGGCCGCACGTTCACGGTCATGTCGATGGTGCGCCCGCGGATGCCCGTGAGGAACGTCTCGGTGGACAGGGGCACGTTCTTGTAGCAGATCTTCTCGCCGTAGTAGTTCTCAAGCTCCCGCACAGGCTGCTGTATCAGTCGGCCCTCCCGGATGGACAGCTCCCGGGGCAGGGTCATCTGGCCGCAGATGCGGTCCGTGACGGGGTGGCTGCGGGCCGTGTCCCAGTTTTGCAGCCAGGCGATCATGATGCGCCGGCCGTCCAGCGCCTTCAGCGTCTGAGGTGCGTAGAAGTCGATGCCGTAGTCGATGGCATGGACGTTCTCCCGGATCAGGTGCTTCTTCTCGTTCTCCTGGCCGATCATGCAGACGGTGCCGTTGCCCGCGTGGAATTCCAGCCCCATCGGGCTCATCTCCTGGGGGCTGACCATCAGCACGTCCTTGCCGTCCAGCTTGAAGTAATCGGGGCATTCCCACATCATGCCGTACTGGCGATGGTTGGAGGCCACGCGGCCCTGATAGGTCCAGTGGAAGGCGTCTTCGCTCCTGAACAGCAGGATCGAGCCGCTGCCATCCGCCGGGCGGTTACCAGCCACAGCATAATAGCAGTCGCCCTCTTTCCACATCTTGGGATCGCGGAAATCCTCCGTGCTGCCGCCCTTGGGCAGGTCCTTCGCGGTGAGCACCGGGTTGGCGTCGATCTTTTCATAGTCCACGCCGTCCCCCACCGCCAGGCATTGGGTCTGCCAAGGCCTCATGGAGCCGTCCTCCTGGCGCTCCTCGCGCACGCCGGTGTACATCAGCAGCTGCCTGCCATCCGGAAGCTCGATGGCGCTGCCGGAGAAGCAGCCGTCCTTGTCGTAGGGCATGTCGGGCGCCAAAGCCGCGGGCAGCCGCTCCCAGCGGATGAAATCGCGGGTCTTGAGATGGCCCCAGTGCATCGGCCCCCACACGGCCTTGTAGGGATAGTACTGGTGAAACAGGTGGTACTCGCCCTTGTAGACGGAGAAGCCGTTGGGATCATTGATCCAGCCGATGGCCCCCGTGACGTGAAATTCCGGGCGCTCTTCTTCCGGTACATAGGACATGTACTGGGCTTCAAAATCCCGCGCCTTCTGCAAAGCCTGGCTGATCATATGCGTCTCCTTCTTGTCGTGGTATGTTATTTGAATAAAATGGGCTTTCCTCCCCCGGAAAGGGGAGAAAAGGGGGAGGAAAGCCAGTGTGAATCAATTAACCCGCGAAGTAGGCGTCCAGGTACTTCTGATGGATCTCCAGGTAACGATCCAGGCCGTAGGCCTGCAGGTCGCTCTGCAGCTGATCCCAGTCGGCGTCGGTGAAGCCGTTCATCACCCAGTCGGACTTGGCGGTGTTGATGCGCTTGGTCAGGTCGGCCTCCAGGTTGGAGATCTCCTTGATGTCGTCCGCGTTCATGAACACGTTGGGATACACATAGTCATGGGTCATGTCGGGGGTGTAGATGTCCTTGATCCAGTTCAGGCGGTAGGCCGCGTCGTCGGGCAGGGTGACGTACTTGCCGTAGTAGCTGTCCAGGATGGCCAGGGGGCCGTTCACGCTCTCGGCCTCGCGGACCTCAACGGGGGAGGCGTCGCCCAGCCAGGTGTGCTTCAGCATGGGCTCGCCGGCGTCGTTGGTGCTCATCTCGAAGATGTCGAACTCGTCATCCTCGCCGTAGGTGCCCCAGTTGTTCTGCGGGGACTGAAGCGGCGCGTACATCTGGTCGATCCAGGCGCAGACCAGCTCGGGGTTCTTGCAGGTCGCGGTCACGACGCAGCGGCCACGGTCGAAGCCGGAGGTATAGGAGCCGTTCTGGGGAGTGATGTTGCGCACGTCAGCGGTCAGAGCGGGCAGCGGCACCCAGTTCTTGCCGGCGATCAGATCGTCCATGCTGACCTGGGCGATGTTGGCCACGTCCCAGGAGAACAGCACGCCGTAGCGGCCGGACTTGCCCTTGGCCACGTAGGTGGACCATTCCTGGGTGAAGGCTTCCTGGTCGATCAGGCCTTCGGCGTACAGCTCGTGCAGCCAGGCGATGCCCTTCTTGAAGCCCTCGGTGGTGGCCACGCTGATGACCTGCTTGTCGTTGGTCACGGCGATGTGGCGGCCGCGATCGGGATCGCCGTAGCCCTCGCCGAAGCCGTTGATCAGGATGGCGGGATCCTGGTCGCCGTCGTTCATGATGCAGGACATGGGGATGATGGAGCCGTCGATGTTGAACTCGGCCTTCAAAGCGTCGGCATTGTCGCGGAAGGCGATCAGTACGGCCTTGAACTCATCCACGGTGGTGGGCATTTCCAGGCCCAGGAACTCCAGCCAGGCCAGGTTGATGAAGCTCATGTCGCCGATGGTCTGGATGGCGGTCTTTTCATAGCCCAGCTGCTCGATCCACGGGAAGGCCCAGATGTGACCGTTCTCGTCGGTGCACATCACGCGATACTCGGGCGCCTGCTCGAACACCTTTTGCAGGTTGGGCATGCAGGAGTCGATGTACTTCTCCAGCGGGATGATGGCGCCCTGCTTGGCGTACTTCAACAGGGAATTGGTGTCGAAACCGGCGTTGAACACCAGCTCGGGCAGGGTCTTGGCGTTGGACATCTCCAGGGAGATCTTCTCGCCCCACTGATCGGACTGGATGGTGCGCCACTCGACGTGGACGTTGGTGGCCTCCTCAAGGCGCTTGAAGATGGTGCGGTTGTTGGGATCGGCCTCGGTGCCCACCGGATAGTTGGTCAGGGCGGTAAAGCTCTCGGTCTTCTCCAGCGGGAAGGTGTAGCCGTCGGCCAGGGCGGAGCTCATCAGCATCGCCAGGCACAGGCACAGGGCCAGGATCATGGAAATCTTGCGCATGGTATTATCTCCTTTGCATTCATATTCACAGGCGCTCAGCCTGCAATGTCAACGGTTGGGATGGATTATCCCTTCACGGCGCCGGCCATGATGCCGCTGTCGAAGTACCTCTGGAAGAAGGGATACATGATCAGAAGCGGCAGGCTGGAGATGATGATGGTGGCGTACTTCAAAAGCTCTGCCAGCTGAGCACGGGCGGCGGTGGACTGCATGTCGGAGACCATGCCGGGTTCTGGCTGGCTTTGAATTAGTATGCCGCGCAGCACCAGCTGCAGGGGCTGCTTGGAGACGTCGTTCAGGTAGATCATGGCGTCGAAGTAGCTGTTCCACATGCCGACAAACTGCCACATGCAGATGGTGGCGATGATCGGCGTGCAAACCGGCAGCAGTATCTTGAAAAAGTAGACCATCTCGCTGGCGCCGTCGATGGAAGCCGCCTCCTCAAGATCCCTGGGAACGCCCTGGTAGTAGGTGCGGGCGATGATCATGTTCCATACGCTGAACGCGCCCGGCAGCAGGATGGCCCAGATGGTGTTGAGCATTCCCAGATCACTGATGAGCAGGTAGGTGGGAATCAGGCCGCCGCCGAAGAACATGGTGATCACGTAGAGTGTGTTAAAGAATCTCTTGAAGCGGAAATCCGACCGGGACATGGGATAAGCCGCCAGCAGCGTCACGATGACAGAGATGAGGGTGAACAGCACCGAATAGATCAGCGCGTTCTTGAAGCCCACCCAGATCTGGGCATTGCCCAACACGCGGGAATAGGCCGTCGTGGTCCACTTGCTGAAATCGAAGGTCACGCCCTTGTTCTGCAGCGTGATGGGATCGATGAAGGAGGCCAGTATGATGTACAGCACCGGGATGATGATGGCTGCCAGGAAGATGCCCAGGAGCACATAGGCGATGATCAGTATCGTCTTGTCACCGGTGGGGTACTTGGCAAATTCACTCTTCTTCTTCCTTGCCGGAACATTTGCAACACTCATTTGCTCACTCTCCTTTCCTTAAATACCCTTGCCTTCGTTCATCTTCTTGACAATGGTATTCATGGAGATCAGCAGGATGATGTTGATGACGGTGTTGAAAAGGCCGACGGCAGTGGAAAAGCCATAGTCGCCGTCCAAAAGACCCTTCTTGTACACGTAGGTGGAGATGATCTCGGATGCGCTCAGGTTCAGGTCGGTCTGCAGCGCGTAGGCCTTTTCAAAGCCGACGCTCATGATGTTGCCCACCGCCATGATGAACTGGATGAGCACGGTATCCTTGATCGCCGGCCACTCAACCGTCTTGATCTGCTGGATCAGGTTCGCGCCGTCAATCACAGCGGCTTCCTTCAAGTCCTTGCTGGCGTTGGAAAGCGCCGCAGTGTAGATGATGGAGGCCCAGCCAGCGCCCTGCCAAATACCGCTGGCAATGTAGATCGTTCTGAACGCCTGGGGCATGGTCATGAAATTGTAATTCGTTCCCAGGATCATATTCACCATGCCGGTCGGCGAAAGCAAAATGCGGACGATACCGCAAAGGACGATGACTGAAATGAAGTTGGGCATATACAGCACCAGCTGTACCTTCTGCTTGATCTTGGAGCTGAGTATGCGGTTGAGCAGGAATGCCAGCAGGATCGGCGCCGGGAACCCCCACAGAAGGCCGAACACGCTCAGTTTCAGGGTGTTCATCAAGTAGGTCATGAAGTCCGGCGAGGACAGGAAGCGCTTGAAATGCGCCAGTCCCACCCATTCGCTGTGCCACAGGCCGCGGAACGGGTTGTAGTCCATGAAGGCGATCGCCACACCACCCATCGGGATGTAGCGGAAGACGATCGTCAGCACGAACGCCGGTAACATGAAGATCAGGTAGAGCTGCCAGTGCTGCCGCAGATACACCATGGTGTTGTGCCGCCTCTGTTTAAGCGGCACCTTTTCCTTGGCAGGCAAGGGCTTGTTCATTTTAATCCTCCTTTTCCCATACTCCCCTGAATGTGCATTTGCATTGGCAGGTTGCATTTGCACATCCCTATCGGGGGCTACGCCCCTATTTTAGCATTCATGACCCGCTGTGTCAATACCAAATTATTGCATTTGCACATATTTTTTCAAATGCCACCCTATGTTTCCGGGGTCATCCCGGCTTATAGGGCAGCACAGAGGATGCAAAAGTAAAATACGCACAAAATGCACAAACCCGGATTTGACATTTGCACTATTCTATGTTACAATACCACTGTACCACCAAGGAGGAAGCTCAAATGAAAAAAGTCACCATACAGGATATCGCAGATGAAATGGGCGTCTCCCGCAACACTGTGTCCAAGGCCATCAACAATGCCGAAGGACTTGCGGAGGCGACCCGCGAAAGGATTCTTCAAAAGGCCATTGAAATGGGCTACAAACAGTTTTCCTATATAAGGGCACAGGCCGGGACGGCATCGGAGCAGGAAAACCAGAGCAAGGGCGAGATCGCCCTGATCATCGGCAGCGCCATCGACGCCTCCCACTTCGCCTCGCTGATGCTGGACAAGCTGAAGCGGGAGCTGTCCCAGTGGGGCTATACACTGATCACCCACCGGGTGGAGCGGGACAACTTCCTGTGCCGGACGTTGCCCTTCACCTTCTCGCCCGAGGATGTCCGAGCCATCATCTGCATCGAGATGTTCGACCGGGCCTACGACGAGATGATCTGCACCCTGGGCCTGCCGGTGGTGTTCGTGGACGGCCCACACAAGCGGGACGGCATCGACCTGCCCGCGGACCAGTTGTACATGGACAACACCACCGCCATCACCCGCTTCGTCAACGACATGCTGGTGCGGGGCAAGCGAAGGATCGGCTTTATCGGCGATTACGAGCACTGCCAGTCCTTCTTCGAGCGCTACACCGCCTTCCGCTGCGCCATGCTGATGGCCGATGTACCCGTGGACGAACGCTTCTGCATCAAGCTCCTGAATCCGGAGCCGTTGACGAACATCCTGACGGCCATGGAGGAATATCCTGACGTATTCATCTGCGCCAACGACTTCGTGGCGGACGACGCCATCTACGCCCTGCGCAAGAAGGGCAAGTCCGTGCCGGGAGACGTGCTGTTCTGCGGCTTTGACGACTCCCCCCAGTCCCGGATCATGACGCCCTCGCTGACCACCGTGCACATCCACACCCAGATCATGGCCGTCGCGGCGATGCAGCTGCTGCTCTCCCGCATCGAGCAGCCCAGCCTGGACTACCGCATTGTACACACCGAGACGGAGCTGATCTACCGGGATTCCACCCGGCTGTAGTCCATAACCATCTGCGATCAGGAGGTATTGCCATGCGATTCTTTTCCTACGACAGCAAATTCGGGCAGCTTTTCCTGAAGCTTGCCTACGGCTGCTGCCTGAACATCCTGTGGCTGGTCTGCTGCCTGCCCATCGTCACCATCGGCGCGTCCACGACGGCGCTCTACTACACCTCCTTCAAGATCGCAAAGGACGAGGGAAGCTACATCACGACCATGTTCTTCCGCTCCTTCAGGCAGAATT
>ONJE01000036.1 GCA_900318045.1 uncultured Eubacteriales bacterium | reverse complement strand
ATCGTGAACCCCAACGACGTGCGCCTGATGGAGACCGTCAAGACCTGCGACATCATCAAGAACAACAACCTGTACGCCGATTCCTACCTGGAGATCTGATCGCGCACCGCAGGAACACAAAAATGAAACCGACGGCCGCTTCGCTAACCGTGAAGCGGCCGTCGTCTCGTCATATTGTTTTGCGACAATGTTAACCCAAATATATCACTGCTGCAACCGGTTTGCCGCCACCCAATCATGCGGGATATGATAAAATAACATTGAATAATTCTATGCTTTTGAATGGAGAAAACCGGACGTTTCGTCCTGAATCGCAGGCGATTTGGACATGGAAGAACGAAGCATGATGTGGAATCTTGAGCAGAAGGGCGACAGCGTCGCACTGGTTGAGGGGGACCGCAGGCTCACCTATGCCCGTTTGGGCGAACTGTGCAGGGAGATCATCGCGCCGATGGGAGACAGGTCGTTGGTGTTTTCACTGTGCACCAACACGGCGGGTTCTGTTGCGGGCTACCTGGCCTTTACGGGAAACGGCCATGTGCCGCTGCTGCTGGACGCAAAAATCAGCCGGAGTCTGTTGGACCAGCTGATTGGAGCCTATCATCCCGCGTGGATTTGGGCGCCTGTGGCCATGGCCGACAAACTGCCTGAGGGGCGCGTGGCCCTTGAAATCGAGGGCTATGAACTATTGGCCCTGGAGGTAAACACGCCCTATGCCATGAGCGCGGACCTCTGCCTGTTGATATCGACCTCCGGCTCCACGGGCAGCCCCAAGCTGGTGCGTCAAAGCTATGAAAATATCCGTTCCAATACCCTGTCAATCATAAAATACCTGGGAATCACAGCTTCTGAGCGGGCGATCACGTCGCTGCCGATGAACTATGTCTATGGCCTGTCCGTGGTCAACACCCACATCTGCGCCGGCGCGACGCTGGTGCTGACGGGATTGAATCCCTACGCCAAAAAGTTTTGGGAGCTGGTGGATCAGGAGGGCGTTACCTCCTTCGCCGGCGTGCCCTTCACCTATGAGACCATCGACAAGCTGCGCATTCTCAAAAGGGAAATGCCCTCCGTGAAGACGCTGACCCAGGCCGGCGGCAAGCTGTCGCCGGAGCTGCACCGCAAGCTGGCGGAGTGGGCGATTGAGCATGGCAAGCGGTTTGTGGTGATGTACGGGGCCTCGGAGGCCACCGCGCGCATGGGTTACCTGCCGCCTGAGCGCTCTTTGGAGAAGCAGGGCAGCATGGGCATACCCATTCCCGGCGGATGCTTTGAGCTGATCGATGCCGACGGCCAGGTCATCAGCTCAGCGGAACAGGTGGGCGAGTTGGTCTATTACGGCCCCAATGTCACACTGGGCTATGCGCTGACCGGCGCGGACCTGAACAACCCGGACGAGAACCGGGGGCGATTGGTGACGGGCGATATGGCCAAACGGGATGCCGACGGCTATTATACCATCGTCGGCCGGAAGAAGCGCTTTCTGAAGATTCTGGGCAAGCGCGTGAACCTGGACGATGTGGAGCGGCTTCTGAAGCAGCGCTTCGATACCGGGGACATCGCCTGCGGTGGCAGGGACGATGAGCTGTGGATCTACGTGACGGATCCGGCTATTGAAGAGGAAGCGGTGGAATACGTATTCACCGAAATGGACATCAATCGGAAGCTTCAAAAGTCGGCTGTGATTCCCGCCATCCCCAGAAGCGCCTCCCAAAAGGTGCTTTACAGCCAGCTTCCACCGCTCTGAAGGAGACAGGATATGCCATTGATCAAGGCCATCGCCGACGACGCCGTCGTCAAGAATACCACCCTCGGCAAGCGTTCCACGATCGACCGCGGTTGCGTGGTGCTGAATTCCACCATCGGCGACTATGTGGACATCGAGAAGCGAAACCTGATCCGCAGCGCCACCATTGGCGACATGACCTACACCGGTGCGGATGTGGGCATCATGTGGGCTGAGGTGGGAAAGTTCTGCTGTATCGCCCGGCGAGTTGAGATCGGCGGCAATGAGCACAATTATCACGCGGCGTCGATGATGCCCTCCTACCGGCTGATGAACAAGCTGGGGGGCAAACTGTCCATGCATCAGGATGAGGAGATCATCCGCGTGGGCAACGATGTATGGATCGGCGTTGGCGCGGTGATTCCCCGCAAGAGCGGCCTGACCATAGGCGACGGCGCAGTGATCGGCAGCGGGGCTGTGGTGACGAAGCGCGTTCCGCCTTACGCCATCGTGGCGGGCGTGCCCGCCAGGGTAATCGGCTGGCGCTTCGAACCGCCGGTCATTGAAAAGCTGCTGCAATTGAAGTGGTGGGATCGGGAACGTGCGTGGATACTTGAAAACTGGCCGCTGCTGTCATCCGATTTGACGGAAGAGGCGCTTGACGCGCTGCTGGCACCGAAATAAGCGGACAATGGAATATGAATGGATAATGCCTTCAATAAAAATTCTACCGGAGCGTCGCACTTTCGAGCGACTGCGGCGAGGAAGCCCAAAGGGACGGGAGGAGAATGACCATGGAAGAACTGTTGAAGATTCTGTCGGGCATTTGCCCCAAGGTGGATTTTGTCAATGAAAAGAAGCTGATTGACAATGGCGTACTGGATTCGTTTGATATCATTTCCATCGTCAATGAGCTAAACGAGCACTACGATATTGAGATCGATGTGGACGACCTGGAGCCGGATAACTTTAACACCGTTGAAGCGATGCTGGAGCTGATTGAGAAGCTTCAGAACGAATGATGGGTGTGAGAGGGCATTATCCATGAATATTGTTTCCCTGCTTTACCTGGCGTTTGTGGCTGTCGTGGCACTGGCGTATTTCATCACACCCCGGAGATTCAGGTGGGTGACGCTGCTGATTGCCAGCGTGGCCAATTATCTTTCCTACGACCTGAAGCTGGCTGTGTGGATGTTCATCACCTCGGTCACCATCTACGTCGGGGGGCTATTGATCGACCGCCAGGAGCAGAAGTTCGCCGCGCAGCTCAAGGTCCGTACCGACCTGGACCGTGCCGGCAAGCGGGCGTTGAAAAAGCAAAACGAGCGCGTTAAAAAGCGCTGGGCGGCGCTGGTCGCGGCTGTCAATATCGCCATATGGGTGGTATTCAAATTTGCCGACCTGTTCATAACCGCGTTGAATAAATACCTGTCCGGCAACCTGAGCCTTTGGCACCTGGTGCTGCCGCTGGGCATATCCTTCTATACGCTCCAGGCCATCAGCTATGTGGTGGATCTCTCCCGGGGCAAATGCGAGGTACAGCGCAACTACTTCAAGCTGCTGCTGTGGCTGTGCTTCTTTCCCCAGATGCTGCAGGGGCCTATCTGCCGGTACCGGGAAACCGCGCCCCAGCTGTATGAGCCCCATGACTTCGACTATCGCCGGGTCAAATTCGGCATGCAGCGCATGCTGTGGGGGTATTTCAAGAAGCTGGTGATCGCCGACCGGGTGGTCAGCGTCTCCGAGAAGGTGTTTGGCAATTCGGGGGACTACCAGGGCTTGGTGTTCGTCATCGGCGCGCTGGCCTATACCATACAGATTTACGCGGATTTCTCCGGTGGCATGGACATCATCAGCGGCGCAGCGGAGATCCTGGGCGTCAATATGCCCGTCAACTTTGAGCGCCCCTACTTTTCCAAGAGCATATCCGAATACTGGCGCAGGTGGCACATCACCCTGGGCGCGTGGTTCAGGGACTATGTGTTTTATCCGCTCTCCATCTCCAGGTGGGCGCAGAAGCTGACCACATCCCTGCGCAAGCGCCTGGGACCGAACATCGCCAAGATGATTCCTACCTACCTGGCCATGGTGTTGGTGTGGATGCTCAACGGTATATGGCATGGCGCGGGCTGGCAGTTTGTGGCCTTCGGCATGTACCAGGGCATACTGATCGTGCTGGGAATGCAGTTTGAACCTGTTTTTGACTGGATCATCGCAAAGCTGAAGATCAACACCAACTGTTTCAGCTGGCGGCTGTGGCAGATGCTGCGGACGTTGGTACTGATCATGGGCGGGCGCATCATCTTTAAGGCCAGCGGGCTCTATGAGGCGATGCGCATTGGCTGGAGCATACTGAAGGTCCACAACATCTGGATCTTTACGGACGGTACGCTGTTCAAGCTGGGCCTGAACGCATGGGAGTTGTTTTTGCTGTTCGTGGCTGTGCTGGTGCTGCTGACAGTCAGCATATTGCAGGAGAAGGGCTACCACATAAGGGAGGCCATTGAGCGGCAGAACCTCGTCTTCCGGTGGTTGCTGTATATCGCGGCCATCGCAACAGTGATCCTGTTTGGCGTATACGGGCCCAGCTACGACGCAGCCGGGTTTGTGTATGCCGGCTTCTGACACGGGCAAGGACGATATAGGTGGAGAAAGGACATTTGCAATGAGCCTGAGGATCAAGCGGGCCGCGGGCGCCGTGGTTTTTCTGGCGCTGGTGGTCTTCGTCATCGGCTGGATACAGAATGTGGTGACGCCCAAGTACGACTGGCCCGTGCACAACCGGCGCTCGTACAAGAGCATTCGCGGCGCGTTCGTCGAGCCCAAAAACAGCCTGGACGCGATCTACCTGGGCACCAGCCAGACCTTCTGCTCGATATCCCCGATGGATATCTATGACGCTAGCCATATCCGCTCCTATAACCTGGCCTCCATCGGCCAGCGCGTGCCCGTGGCCTACTACCTGCTGAAAGGGATATTGCACCGGCAGTCGCCCAAGCTGGTGGTGATCGATGCCAGCGGATTCTTCTACACAGAGGAGGAGCTGCTGGTGCCAGGCAAGTGGGAGGAGATGGTGGATAGCCTGCCCATGAGCTGCTACCGAGAAAAGCTGGACATGATGAAGGACATCGCGGCGATGCAAAACCGGCAGGACGATTGGGAATACCTGTTCAGCGCTTTGCTGCCGCTGCTGCGCTACCATTCCGACTACAGGGTGGAGGAGGATGCCTTCCAGCGGCTCTACATGAGCCAGCCTTATCAGCGCAAGGGTTATGTGGCCACCTACGATTTTATCGCCGTCGACCCGGAGGAGATTCACACCGCCGAAGCCATGCTGGACGAAAATGACGCCTTCGCGAACGACGACGACAACCGGGAAGTGCTGGAGGGCTGCATTGCTGCAAACGAGCCCTACCTTGAAAAGCTGCGGGATCTGTGCCACGAGCATGGGGCTGAGCTTGCCTTTATGAAGGTCCCGGTGTGCGCCAATACCCGGGCCAGGGGCTATTGGAGCGCCAACAAGCACGAATTGACCCAGACCATGGCGGATCGGTTGGGCGTTAAATTCCTGGATATGTGCTATGAAGACCTGGGCATGGACTGGCAGTATGACGCCTTTGACGGCGGCATCCACGTCAACCACAGAGGCGCGCGCAAGATTACCGCGCGGCTGCTGGACTGGATGCTGCAGGAATTCGCTCTTGCCTCAGAGCCGAACGCGAAGGTGGATGCCCAGTGGGACCACCAGAGCGATATCTGGGCCAGCGAGGTGGAATACCTGGAACTGGAACTGGAGCACGGGCTGTTCGGCTTTTTCGACCGCGTTCAGCAGGGCGACTATACGCTGTTTACCACCGTTTCAGGCGGTATCGGCGAGTATTGGAGCGACGAGGCTCAGCAAAGGTTCCGGGAGGTCACGGGTTCGACCCTCGACCTGCGGGATGGTGAAAACGCGGCCTACATCGGCGTATCCAGCCATGGCGCGGTTATCGGGGAAAAACACGATTCAAAAGCTTGCTCAATCGAGGGCACGCTCGCGGACGGCCTGCGCTACAAGGCCACCAGCAAGAAAGATTACGGGAAGAGAAGCGGCATGGTGGACATCTGGGGCACCGATTACGCGCCCGAGGGACGGGGCATTCACTTTGTGGTGTACGACAACAACCTGCGTTGCGTCGTGGACGCCGTCTGCTTCGACACGTCAACCGAACAATTGAAGGCCGTCCAGGAGACGCGATACCAGTATGTCATGCGCCAAAAGCTGATCGAATACGTGCACAGGCGCATGTAAAATTCTTTGAATGCAAACCCAACGGAGGACGGGGACATTGCCTGAAAAGAGGGACTTCAGAAACGCGATTCAGGGTGTGGCATCCGCTGCCATACTTTGGTTTGTCATGTTTGGCGATCCCACGCGGCTGCCGACACAGTGGCTGTCTGCACTTCCCAAAGGCCCGCTGACCACAGCGCCGGCTTTCCTGGCCTGCATGGCCCTGTTGTATTTCATAGAGGGCACGAAGGCCGCGGAGTGGGGCAGGGAGAAGTCTGTTTCGCCGGTGAAGAAGGCGCTGGGGTACTATATTCCCTATTGGAAGGTCTGTGCGCCGCTGGTGCTGATTGGGGGGCTGTTTTTCTGCGAGATCTCCGAATCCCCGATCTATTGCCCGATGTTCCGCAACCTGGGTTTCCTGAACGTCAGCCGTGCGGTGGTGGCGCTGTCAAACAATATCCACGAGGGCACATGGCTGATCTCCTCAGTGGCGATTTGCGCTTTCTGTGCCGCGATGTACTGCGTCGTCAGGGATAAGAAGGGCATGACGCTTGCGCTGCTGGTCCCAGTGGCAGGCTTCGCGCTGCATGTGGCGCTGTATATGAAGGTGCTGCCCTTCATGTACAACGCTCGGGTGTACAGGCCCGCCGCCCTGATCGGTGCGGTGGCCTTCACGCTGGGCTTTATGCTGTTCCGACAGGCGAACCTCGCGAACGCCCTTGAAAAAATTGGGCATAACCGCGCCTTCCTGGCACTGTCCCGGCCGTTCAGGACCATCGGTCGGAATTGGACGGTCTTTTGGATGGCCCAGTTCTACTTCGCCATGTACTACTACCACGTGGCCGCGTCGGTGTATGCGGGAACGGGCAGCGCGGTGGCGAGCTACCTGATCTTCCTTCTCATGACTGTGCTGGCATTGCGTGGGCTGGAATGGGGCTATCGGAGGCTGGAAACCGCCGTCCGACACAGCTGGCTGAGCATACCGGCCATACTGCTGACGCTGGCGGTGCCCTTCCTGCTGCGGCTGGTGCTGGAGGTTTCGATGGACTCCTATGCCCAGTTTGCCCACCTTGCGGCCCAGCAGTGGCCGATTCGGGCAATGGTGAACGTGCTCGCCATATTCTGCCTGATCATGATATTTCGGGCGATCATGGGAAGCTGGCTCCCGGCGGGGCTGACGGTGACGGTGCTTTTGACGTTGCTGGGTATCGCCAACCACTTCACGATGAAGTACCACGGGGCGCTGCTGACCGCGGAGGATATACAGAACCTCAGGACAGTCTCCGGCGTGATCGGGGCCTATGACCTGTCCGTCGACGCCATCACCGGGAAAATCCTGCTGTTGGAAGCCGCCGCCGCGGCCTGCTGCGTGCTGGCCTGGCTGTGCGGAAGACCGCTGCGCAACCTCTATACCCGGGCTCAGAAATGGTTCAACCGCCTGGTATGCCTGCTGGCTGCGGTGCTCAGCCTCTATTTCTGCTATTTCTCCGCAGTGCCGATCATCGCCCGGGAGGACAACATCTGGAGTTGGGGGAGCCTCTACGCGAAGATCGGCTACCTGTCCGGGACGGTGGAATCGACGCTGGCCAATCTGGAATTCTCGGTTTACAAGCCCAAGGACTATTCCGACGAGCGCATGGCGCAAATCGCCAAAGAGGCGGCGAGGAGTTCGGCCCAGGCAGCGGCTGCCAAGCAGGATGAGCCCTATCCGGACATCGTGATGATCCTCAACGAGACCTGGTACGACCTGGACATGTACATCGACACGAACGCCGATGTCGACTACCTGAGGCACTACCGGGCGCTGGACAACGCCATCAAGGGTAACGCGACGGTCCCGTTGACCGGCGGAGGCACCAATGGCACAGAGTATGAGATGCTCACAGCCAATTCCATGACCCTGATCAACGCCTACGCCCCCTTCAACCGACTGAACTTCACCGACGCGGTTTCGCTGCCGAGTTACCTGAAGCGCTTCGGCTACAGCACCATTGCCGCCCATCCCCACGAATCGCAGAATTATCACAGGGGTATGAGCTGGGAGCAGCTTGGCATCGATCAAAGCTACTTCATCCACGACTTCAGGGACCTGGAGTTTTATGCCGATCGACACAACGATCACGAGATTACAGATACGTCGGCGCTGAAGAACGTGATTCGGTTCATGGATGATCTGCCCGCAGATAAGCCGAGGTTCGCCTTCCTGGTCACGATGCAGAACCATGGTGAATGGCACTGGATCAAGCCGGACGACCTCGTGGTGCACGCGCATACGGACGCGACGGATGCCGCCATCACCCATGAGATCGACGAATTCCTGTCCTGCCTGACCTATACGGACGCGATGATCGAATTCATGCAGCAGTATTACACCAGGCTGTATGAGGAGACAGGGCGGCGCGTGGTCGTGTGCATGGTGGGCGACCATTCGCCCAGCTTCCTGCCGGAGCTGGAGCCCATTTGCAAGTGGCAGGACAAGGCCGAGGCTGAGCGCAGGGGCAAGATGACGCCCTACTTCATATGGGCCAACTACCCGCTGAATGCGCAGGATGAAGTCCTCAGGACCACAGGGGACATAGACCTGTGCGGCTTCATGCCTGCGGTGTTGCGCATCGCAGGGGTGCCGCTGTCCTACTATTACCGATACATCCTTGATATGAACAGGGATGTGGCGGCGTACACCAACGTCGGCTCGGAGATGGCGGAGGCCACGAACCGCATCGCCTTCTATGACCAGGACGTTCAGTTGCATTACCTGGACGAAGACAGCCCCCTGTCCCGAAGGGTCAGCGATTATTTCTGCATGGAATACAACCTCAACGGCGTGGACACCATGCGCCAAACAGCGCTGTTCGAGCCTGTGGGAGCGTCGGACGCAAACCCCTGACAGGGGGAAAATGCAGAGTGGAGGTTCAACGGATTGAAGCGCAGATGGAGAGGCGTCGTACATTGCCTGGTGGGCGTGGCGCTGGTCGTTGGATTGCTGGTCTATGGGCTGAGCCTGGACCGGCGCAGCGACCAACCGGTGACGCCGGTGAGGCTTTCCATGGAATCCGGCTTCTATGACAGCCCGTTCTACCTGGAGATGTCGTGTGACCGCGGCGAAATCCGCTATACGCTGGATTCCAGCGAACCGGACGAAAACTCGATCCTGTATACGGAGCCGATACTGATTGAAGACGCCAGCGGCAATCCGAACGTCTACAGCATGATCGAGGATGTCTGTATCGAACTGCGGTCGGACATCCTGGCGCTTTCGGGCAGGGAACCCAAGTACGGCTTCAAGACGCCGGTAGAACCCGTGGACAAGGCGACGATCATACGCGCCGTGTGCATAGATGCCTTTGGCAACCGCAGCGACATCATCAACGGCATTTACTTCGTAGGCTTCGATCAAAAAGAGGCCTATGACGGCATGAATATCATAACCATTACCACGAATCCCGACAATCTGTTCGACTTCGACAAGGGCATATACGTGCTGGGCAAGACCTTTGCCGACAGCATGGAAGAAGCCGGAGGCGTGCCGCCGGCCCTTCCCAATTTGGGCAATTGGGCGGGCAATTACAAGAACAAGGGCAAGGAGTGGGAGCGGGAGGCCCATATCTGCTTCTTCGACGCCGACCGGAATCTGAAGCTGTCGGGGCATTACGGCATACGCATCCAGGGCGGCGCCAGCCGCTACATGCTGCCGAAGAGCCTGAATATCTATGCCCGGAAGCGCTACGGCGCCGAAACCATTCCCGCGCAGCCCCTCTTCGGCGAGGATTGGCAGCTGCACAGCGTGAACCTGAACGCGGGCGGGCAGGGCGTGGATACGAAGATTCACGATCCGCTGGTGAATACGCTGGCGGCGGAATGCAATTTCCTGACCCGGGAATACGAGCCCTATGAGCTGTTCCTGGACGGGGAATACTGGGGCGTATACTGGCTGACGCCCCGCTTCAAGAAGGATTACTTCGAGAACAAATACGGCATCAGGGATGGCGATGTCATCGAAACCAAGGTCGATCACATCGAGGAGGGTACCGACGAGGATTACGGGCTGTACAAGGATATGCTGCGCATGATCGCCGATAACGACATGAGTGATGAGGCCAATTATGCGAAGGTCTGCGAGGTCGTGGATATCGACAGCTGGATCGACTACTACGCGCTGGAGCTGTACATCGCCAACACCGATTGGCCCAACAACAACCGGTCCCTTTGGCGGGTGCGCAACGTGGAAAACAAGCCAGACGCGGATGGCAAATGGCGATGGGTTATGTTTGATGTCAACCTCTCCATGAATCCTGAACGCGCAGAAGACAACTTCATCACCCGAACTACAAAGCGGGACCCCATATTCAGCAGCTTGATAGACAACCTGACATTCAGGAATGCGCTCTATGCCCGGATGCTCGACTTTGCGAATGACACCTTCAACCCGGAGCGTGTGAACGCGTTTGTGGACGATTACGCGGCGCGCATGCGTCACGCCCTGGGCAATGAATACAGGCGATTCATGCACGACAAGACGGAAGAGGATTTCATGCGCAGCTGCGAGGACATCAAGGCATTCTTCCAGCTCAGACACGACTATATCCTGGAGGCGTTCGGTGGGAAATAGAAGCAAAACCGTGCTGGCGGCAGACAAATACCGGCATGAGCTGAAGTATATTTGCAGCGACCTGGAATTGCGGATTGTGGAGCAGAAGCTCAAAGCCGTGATGCGGCCCGACGCCCATGCCGATGCAAACGGTGAATATATCATACGCAGCGTCTACTTTGACGACTACCAAAGGAGCCGCTTCTTTGAGAACGAGGACGGCGTGGATCCCCGGGAGAAGTTCAGGATACGCGTCTACAACTGCTCCGACGCGCGCATAGCGCTGGAAAAGAAGATCAAAAAGAGCGGCATGACGGGCAAGAGGAGCTGCTTGATCGACAGGGAGACCTGCGTGAAGATGCTGTCGGGACAGTCTATAACCGACCACCTGGGACAGCATCCGCTGCTGGACGAGTGGATTTTGCAGGCGGAAACCGCGTGCCTGCGCCCGGTGATGCTGGGGGAATACGTTCGCAAGCCATACGTCTACCCTCTCGGCAACGTCAGGATCACCTTTGACCGGAATATCAGCGCGTGTGTTCGGCCCCGGGATCTCTTCGAGCGACAGGTATCCAGGATCGCGGTGCTGCCCACCGGCTATCATGTGCTGGAGGTCAAGTACGACGATTTCCTGCCGGATGTCATCTACCGGCTGATTGACAGCGGACACATGCGACAGACCACCTTTTCAAAATTCTACCTTGGCTGCAAGGCGATTGGGGGAAAGATCAATGAGCTTCCGTGACATCTTCAAGAAGGGATTTCTGACATCGTATGCCAATACCGAGATCACATTTCGGTACGCGGTGCTGGCGATGCTGGTGTGCCTGGTGATAGCGCTGGTGATCTGCGCGGTGTACTATTTCAAATCGAGGAAATACTTCTTTTCCAAGGAGTTCGCGGTGTCGCTGGTGGCCCTGTCCGTCATAACGGTCTCCGTGATATTGACGATCCAGGCCAG